>CAZNWL010000001.1:0-34471 GCA_964577045.1 uncultured Planctomycetia bacterium
CCTAAATATATAGTGGGAAGAATAAAGAAATCGCTTAAAGATAAAGGTTTGTCTTTAAAAAGGGCAAAGATTCTGATTTTGGGGGTGACTTATAAGAAAGACGTAAAAGACTTGCGCGAATCCCCGGCTTTAGATATTATTGAGAAGTTAAGCCAAAGAGCGCAAGTTAACTTTTATGACCCTTTGATTCCTTATTTAAAGATAAACGGCATTAATTTGAGAAGAATGTCTTTAAGCAAAAATAGTTTGAGGCAATATAGCGTGGTAGTCGTGGTTACCGACCATTCAGCATTCGATTATGATTTTATCAGAAAAAATTCTAAATTCATATTTGATACTCGTAATGCCTACAAGAAAAAATATGCTAATGTAGAGAAGCTATGATTGAACGGTTGAGGGGAAAGAAAATATTGGTTACCGGTGGAGCAGGGTTTATCGGTTCGCATATCGTGGATAAGCTGGTTGAGTGCGGTGCCGAAGTCGTTGTTTTAGATAATTTGGTGGCCGGGAAATTGGAAAATTTAGAGCATAACCTAGGCAAAATAGAGTTTGTTAAGGGCGATATTACCGATGAGGCATGTTTAGCCAAGGTTTTAAAGGGAGTGGAAATGGTTTCTCATCAGGCAGCCCTGCGCAGTGTGCCTAAGTCAGTCCAAATACCTCAAGAATACCACCGGGTTAATGTCAGCGGGACGCTAGATCTTTTTCTCAAAGCTAAAGAAGCAGGCGTCCGGCGGATAACTTTTGCTTCCAGCAGTTCTATTTATGGAGAACGCAGTAATTTTCCCGAGCGGGAAACCGATTTGGCTAAGCCCGTTTCTCCTTATGCGGCGACCAAGGTGATGGGTGAAAAATACGCTTATGTTTTCAGCAAGCTCTATGGTTTAGAGGTAGTAAGCTTACGTTACTTTAATGTTTTTGGCCCGCGCCAATCTTTAGAAAACGAATATGCCGTAGTTATACCTAAGTTTATAACCTGTTTGCTGGATAATCAGCGTCCGCCGATTTACGGCAATGGGAAGCAGGAGCGTGATTTTAGTTATATTGATAATGTGGTTGAAGCAAATCTCTTGGCTTTGACCAAAGAGGGGATAGCCGGAGAAGTGTTTAATATCGCCAGCGGAACCCCAGAGTCAGTGAATAAGCTTTTAGCGGTTTTGAATAAAATAATGTCCAAAAGAATAAAGGCTGAATATTTGGCGGTGAGGCCGGGCGATGTTTTAAAAACCCACGCTGATATAAGTAAAGCAAAAAAGGTATTAAGCTGGAAACCTAAAGTTAATTTTTATCAAGGCCTGGAAAGAACCGTTGCCTGGTTTAAGAAGAGATGAATATTTTAATCACCGGCGGCGCCGGATTTATTGGCTCGCATCTTTGCCGCAAATTCCTTAAGAGGGGAGATTCGGTAATCTGTGTGGATAATTTCATTACCGGCTCCCGGGACAACATAAAGGATTTATTCGCTCACCCTAAATTTAAGCTTATCGAGCAGGATATTTCCAACCCTTTATATATTTTGGAGAGCTTGGATTGGGTTATGCATTTTGCCTCTCTGGCTTCGCCGAAATATTACCTGGCTTACCCTATCAAGACGCTCAAATCCGGGCTTTTGGGAACGCATAACTGCTTAGGGATTGCCAAAGCTAAACAAGCTAAATTCTTCTTGGCTTCCACTTCAGAAGTTTATGGCGACCCGCTTAAACATCCTCAAACCGAGAATTACTGGGGCAACGTTAACCCCATAGGCGTCCGTTCTTGTTATGACGAGAGTAAGCGTGCAGCAGAAAGTTTTACTTACGCGTATTTACGCCAGCATAAGCTGGATATCCGGGTGGCGCGTATCTTTAATACTTACGGCCCTTATATGCAGGTAGATGACGGCAGAGTAGTTTCTAACTTTATTGTTCAGGCTTTAGCCGGCAAAGGCTTGACTGTTTATGGCCGGGGTGGACAAACCCGTTCTTTTTGCTATATTGATGATTTATTGGAAGGCCTTATCAAACTGATGCAGGTAGATTATAAATATCCAGTGAATTTAGGCAATCCCCGGGAGTTTACCATAAAAAAATTAGCCAGCTTAGTCCTAAAATTGTCCGGTTCCAAATCAAAGATAACGTATCAACCGCTTCCTGAAGACGACCCCAAGCAGCGGCGGCCGGATATCACTAAAGCTAAAAACCTTCTTTCTTGGCAGCCCGAAATCAGTTTAGAAGAAGGGCTTAAAAAAACCATAGGTTATTTTAAAGCAAAACTAAAAGCCTAAAGCATGTTCATCCCGCTTCTGGATTTAAAAAAAGAATATTCCTTTTTTAAAAAAGAGATTGAGCGTAATCTCCGAAGGTGTTTTAAAAGCCAGCATTGGATTTTGGGCAAAGAGGTTTCTGATTTCCAAGCCAAGACAAGCGCTTACTTAGGCGTAAAATATGCGGTGGGCGTATCTTCCGGGACAGAAGCGCTTATCTTGTCTTTGAACGCTCTGGCTCTTAGAATGAAAGGCCGGGAATATTTTGACAAGAAAGATGAAATCATCACCACGCCTTTTACCTTTATCGCTACCGCTGAAAGCATTATGCGTTCTGGAGCAACTCCGGTATTCGTGGATATTGATCCTGATAGTTATAATATCGACCCTTTAAAAATTAAAAAGGCCATTAATAAAAATACCGTGGGCATTATACCGGTGCACCTTTACGGTTTAGCCGCTGATTTATCCGGTATCCTTAAGCTAGCCAGGGAGAATAATCTTTTCCTAGTAGAAGATGTGGCTCAAGGGTTTGGCGCATCTTTCCGAAATAAAAAATTAGGCAGCTTTGGCGACTGCGGAGCTTTCAGCTTTTTCCCTTCTAAAAATTTAGGGGCTTTTGGCGATGGCGGGCTTATTGCCACCAATAATTCTAAATTAGCGGAGTTGTTGAAAATATTGCGTAACCACGGACAGATTAACCAATACGACGCTTCCTATATCGGGTATAATTCGCGCCTGGATTCGATTCAGGCAGCGATTCTTTTAGCCAAGCTTAAACATGTTGATAAGCTGAATGCATTGAGGAAAAAAATTGCCGCAGAATATAACGCCGCTTTTAAATCTATCCGGAGAATTAAAACGCCTTTTGTGCCCAGGGGCTGCGGGCACGTTTACCACCTTTACAGCTTAAAAGTTTCCGCAAAAAGAGATAAGCTTCTTAACTATTTGAATTCCAAAGGGATAAGTTCGCGTGTCTATTACCCAGTTTGCCTGCATAAGATGCGCGCTTTTAAGCAGGCTAAAATATCCGGCAGCCTTAAGGCGAGCGAAGATACCGCTAAGCGAGTCTTGAGCCTTCCTATCTATCCTTTCTTGAGCGCAAAGCAAGCCGAATTCGTAATCACAGCGGTCAAAAACTTTTATGAAAAAACAAAATAGCTTTCCGGCTCATGGCGGCAATAACCTGGTCAACAGGATTGTTCCGGAGGTGGAAAGGCAGCCTTTAATCGAAAAGGCTTTGCAATTAAAGATTTACCAAATTAGCGAGGCGGATATTTCTGTATTTTACCGCTTAGCCGATGGAGCCCTTTCGCCCTTAGAGGGGCCGATGGAGGAAAAGGAGTTTTATAGTGTTTTAGATAAGGAATATATAGAAAGAAGCGGAAAGAAATATGCTTGGACAATCCCCTTAGCTTTTCCGGCAGCAAAAAAAGAAGCAAAAAATTTCAAGATAGGCCAGAGCCTGGCAGTAAAGAACGTTTTCGGGGTCATCATGGGAATTTTGGAAATCTCAAGTATCTATCCTTTTGACAAAGCCAGGTATAACCAGTCAGTATACGGCACTAAACGCACTGACCATCCCGGCCCGCGTATTTTTAACGACGACTCCAGGGATTATTTACTCGGCGGAAAAATCTGGGCTTTGCCGCAGTTGAATCACCCCGTATACGGAAAATATATGCTCACCCCCCAAGAGTCGCGGATTTTATTCGGAGAAAGGCGTTGGGAAAGAATAGCTGCTTTTCAAACCAGAAACGCTTTGCACCGCGCTCATGAATATGCCCTGGTCTATGGGATGGAAAAGTTGACTAAGGAGGGATTTTTCACCGGAATTGTTTTAAATCCTCTGGTGGGGGCAACTAAATCTGACGATGCGCCGGCGGATGTGCGGATGAAAACTTATGAAGCTTTAATTAAAAGCTCCCTCTTAGGCCATGGCGATAAAGATGATAAGTTTTGGAAAAGCAAAGATTATGATTTAGCGGATCAACTGATTTTAATCGGTTTGGATATGAAAATGTTTTATGCCGGGCCCAAAGAAGCAATAATGCACGCTATTTACCGCCAGAACTATGGGTTTACCGATATTATCATCGGGCGCAAGCACGCCGATGCCCATTTTGATGATGACCAGCCGGTTTGGGGCGATTTTGACGCCCAGGAAAAGTTCGAAAACCTAAAAGGAGAGCTTAAAATAAAACCGCTGAAAGTTGATTTTGCCGCTTATTTTGAAGAATTAGGCAGGGTAGGTTTAGTCAATAAATATAAGGATAAAGGCTATAAAATAATTTCTATTTCCGGTAAAGAATTAAGGGCGAAGCTCGAATCTAATCAGGAAGTTGACGAACGGATAATGCGTAAACCCGTAGCTGGCATCTTATCCGAATATTATGCCCAAGCCAAACAAACCAGGCAGATAAAAAGCACCAACATTACTTGGCATGAAACGGGTATATCCAAACAGGATAGGGAAAAAAGAAACAATCATAAGGGCGCGATTATCTGGCTGACCGGCCTTCCTTGTTCGGGAAAATCCACCATTGCCGTTGAGCTGCAGGCTTTATTGTTTGAGATGGGGGCAGATACTTATATTTTAGACGGAGACAATATCCGCCACGGCTTAAACAGTAATTTAGGTTTTTCTCCCCAAGACCGCGAAGAAAATATCCGGCGCATCGGAGAAGTAGCCAAGCTTTTTGCCGATGCCGGATTTTTGGTGATTGCTTCTTTTATTTCTCCCTACCGCAAAGACCGCGACCGCTCAAGAAGCATCGTGGCCAAGGGGGATTTCATAGAAGTCTTTATTAATACTGATTTGGCTGTATGCGAAGAGAGAGATACTAAAGGCCTTTATAAAAAAGCCAGGCGCGGTGAAATTAAAGAGTTTACTGGCATTTCTGCCCCCTATGAAAAGCCCCAAAATCCAGAAATAACCATCGATACGGCCAAAAGCAGCAAAGAAGACTGTGCCAGGCAAATTTTGGGCTACCTGCTTAAAAATGGTTACCTCCGCAACAGATATACTTCATAACCTATTCATTAACAGTAGCTTATAGTTAGTTCACCCCCCTTTTTTAATTTCGATAAAAAAGGTTGACAGATTAAAGTAGGGCTTTATAATATGTTCAATTAATGAACATATAGATAAGTCTTTCTTGAATGACTAAAATCGAAAAACCTACCTTAACCGAGGATATTCTGAATATCCTGCGCCTTTTATCTTCCGGCAGTAACTTAAGCCAGAGGGATGTTTCTGCCCACCTGGAAATCTCGCTGGGTAAAACCAATTACCTTTTAAAATCGCTGATTAAGAAAAATTTAATCAAAGCCATAAACTTTTCCCGCCATCCCGGTAAATTAGGAAAAGTCAGGTATATTCTCACCAAAAAAGGTTTGGAAGAAAAACTTAACCTGATGTACCACTTCTTAAAGAAAAAAGAGGCAGAGTATAACCATATCCGTGAAGAATTGGCCAAGTTGGAAGGAGAGAAGCCAGCAGCAAATCAACCGAAAGAAGTCGATGGCCATTTGTCTTATCAGTTGAAAGGGGGAGCGAATGAAAACAAATAAGAAAGTTTTAGTGGCCGGCGCCGGCGGCTTTATCGGCCATCATTTGGTTAATTATTTGAAAGCCAAAGGCTATTGGGTGAGAGGAGTTGACCTGAAGAACCCCGAGTTTGAGGAAACTCGCGCCGATGATTTTAAACTTATGGATTTACGCCTATTTGATAATTGCCGCAAAGCCTGCCAAGGGATGGAAGAAGTTTATCAGCTGGCTGCGGATATGGGCGGTATCGGCTATATTACTAAAAATCACGCCGAGATTTTTAAAAACAACGCTCTGATTAACCTGAATGTTTTAGAGGCGGCGCGTTTAGCCGGAACAAAGAACTATCTTTATACCAGTTCTGCCTGCATTTATCCCCAGTATTTACAGAAAGATTGCCGGGTTAAGCCGTTAAAAGAAGAGGATGCTTATCCGGCTGATGCCGAGCCGGGTTATGGGTGGGAAAAACTATTTTCGGAATTAGCCTGCCAGTATTACAGTGAAGATTTCGGCTTCAAAACCCACGTGGTCAGGTTTCATAATATTTTTGGGCCTCTAGGCACTTATCAGGGCGGAAAAGAAAAATCTCCGGCGGCGATTTGCCGCAAGATTGCCTTGGCCAAAGACGGAGACGAGATTGAAGTTTGGGGCGATGGAAAACAAACCCGTTCTTATTGCTATATCGATGATTGCGTCGAAGGAATTTACCGGCTGATGCAGAGCGGTTATACCCGGCCGCTTAACCTGGGCCAGGACCGTTTAATCAGCGTCGACGAGCTGGTGGATATAGTGGCTAAAATTGCCGGGAAAAAAATAATCAAACGTTACGATTTAAGCAAGCCCCAGGGGGTCAGAGGAAGAAATAGCGATAACACGCGCCTGCGCCAGGTTCTTAAGTGGGAACCGCAGGCCAGCCTTGAGCAGGGGCTGGAAAAAACTTATCGCTGGATTAAAAAACAGGTGGGAGGTTAATATGAAAGGGATAATTTTAGCCGGAGGTTTGGCTACGCGGCTTTATCCGGTTACCAAAGGCGTTTGCAAGCAAATGCTTCCGGTTTACGATAAGCCGCTGATTTATTATCCGCTTTCTATTTTAATGCTGGCCGGAATCAGGGATATCCTGATAATTTCTACGCCTAAAGATACGCCGCGCTTTAAGGATTTGCTCGGCCAGGGAAAAGATTTAGGGGTCAAGTTTTCTTATCAGGTTCAGGATAAGCCCGCCGGCATTGCCCAGGCATTTATCCTGGCAGAGGAGTTTATCGGCGGAGAAGAAGTTTGCTTAATCCTCGGCGACAACATCTTATACGGGCATAACCTCTCCGAGCTTCTGGAAGAAGCGATGAGCAATTTAGAGGGCGCAGTCATCTTCGGTTATTACGTAAAAGAGCCCCAAAGATATGGCGTTATTGAGTTTGATGACCAGCACAATGTTTTGTCCATTCAGGAAAAGCCAAAAAATCCTAAGTCGAATTGGGCGGTAACCGGATTATATTTTTACGATAACCAGGTAGTTGAGATTGCCAAAGCGCTTAAGCCTTCGTCCCGCGGAGAGCTGGAAATCACCGATGTGAATAACGAGTATTTAAAAAAAGGGAAGTTGAAGACTAAACTTTTGAGCCGCGGCTATGCCTGGTTGGATACCGGAACATATGATTCCTTGATTGACGCGGCGATGTTTATTAAGACTTTAGAAGACCGCCAGGGATTAAAAGTAGGTTGCATTGAAGAAGTGGCTTTCCGCAAAGGCTATATCAGCGCCCAAGAGTTAAAAAAGCTGGCCCGTCAGTTGAACACTAACTACGGAGAGTATTTATCGCAAATTTTAGCTGAAGGAGAAGCTGATGCCGTTTGAATTTAAGAAGTTAGAAATCCCCGAGGTTATTTTAATTAAGCCTAAGTTAATCAGCGATGACCGCGGCTTCTTTATGGAGGCTTACAAGGAAGATGATTTCGCCAAGTTCGGGATTAAGGATAAGTTCGTCCAGGAAAACCACTCTAAATCTTTCGCTAAAGGGGTAATCCGCGGCCTGCATTTTCAGAAAAAACCCATGGAACAGGCTAAACTAGTGAGAGTAGTTTCCGGAAGCATCATGGATGTAGCTGTAGATATCAGGCGCGGCTCAAAGACTTTTGGCAAATGGGTTTCCAGCTTACTTTCTACCAAAAACCGGGCCATGCTTTATATACCCGAGGGGTTTGCTCATGGCTTCTGCACTTTGGAAGAGAACACCGAAGTTCTTTACAGCTGCAGCAATGAATATTCTCCAGCCCATGACCGGGGGATTATTTGGTCGGACAATTTTATTAATATCCATTGGCCGGTGCTCGAGCCAATTTTATCCGAGCGGGATAAAAAATGGCCTACTTTGCATGAGGCGGATTTAGGGTTTAATTATTAGTCTATTTATTAAATGATTACAGCGATTAGGGAAAGATTACAGTGATTGTTAATCTGCGTAATCTATATTAAATCTCTGTAATCAATTTCCGAGAGGAACGAAGAAACTATGGCTGAAAATATTTTAGTAACCGGAGGCTGCGGTTTTATCGGCTCGCATTTTGTGCGTTACCTTTTGCAAAACAAAGGCAACTGCAACGTATTTAATTTGGATAATTTAAGCTACGCCGGAGACGAGGCCCGTTTAAAAGATATCGCTAAAAATAAAAACTATCATTTCGTCAAAGCAGACCTGCGCAATATCGCTGATATCGAAGAAGTTTTTTCCCATCCCATAGACACGGTTGTGCATTTGGCGGCCGAAAGCCACGTAGACAATTCCATAAAAGACCCTTTTGTTTTTGAAGAAGTGAATGTCCGGGGCGCGCTTAACCTTTTATCTTGTACCCATAAATATAAGGTAAAGAAATTTGTTCATATCAGCTGCTACGATGAAACTACGAGAGCTTTAACCATAAAGGGGTTTAAAACCTATAAAGAACTTCGAAAAGGAGATTTAGTTTTTTCTTTGAATCCTCATACGAAAGAGATAGAACTGAAACCAATAGAGAAAGTTATTATACAAAAATATAAAGGTTCCATGATTCATTTTAATAACAGGAGGATAGATTTGCTCGTAACTCCTAATCATAATATGTTTATTCTTAATAGCGCTAGGAAATTAATTAATGAACCAGCTTGGAAGTCGTGCAAGCGCAGCATTTTTTATATGCCTCGGGGGTGCTGGAAAGGTATAGAAAACGAGTCTTTCTACGTCAAAAGCTATGGGCGAGTAAATACCAATGATTTATTTTATATTCTAGGTATTTTCATAGGGGATGGTTTTACTGCTTATCAGGAAAAAATTTCTGAGACAATAACCGGATTGTCGCGAAAAAGTTATCTATTGAAAGCAAGAGATAAAATTAGTGGACGGTTCAAATCAATAGTTAGACAAGGGAGTTATAAGAGCATAAATCGTGGTTATCGCATATTTTTTGATATTCCAGAAAATGATGCGTGCCGGCCGAAAGTAGAAAGAGCTTTATCGCGAATGGGAATTAAATATCACGCCCATAAGGGTAAGGCTGGAACCCATTTATATTTTACATCGAGAGCATTTATGAAATTTTTCAATCAATGTGGCCAAGGAGCGGTTAACAAACATATCCCCCACTGGGTTTTGGCTTATTCACAGGAATACTTAAAATATTTGTTTGAAGGGTTGATGGATTCAGATGGAAGCAAAAATCGTATTTATTTTACAGTTTCACCAATGTTAGTTTCTAATATTGTTGAACTTTCTATGAAATTAGGTTTAAAGCCCAACATTAATAAACGATACTGTATATCTTATATTCGTTCTAGAAAGATCGAAGGCGAATCTTATTATATTTCCTTTGGGGAGACAGAAAAATCAATCTCTAGGAATCGGATTAGGGAAGTTAATTATGCTGGCGACATTTGGTGTTTAAAAGTTAAAGATAATAAAAATTTTATTGTTGAGAGGAACGGAAAAATTGATTTTTGTGGAAATACCGATGAAGTCTACGGCGAAATCAAGCAAGGTAAATTTACCGAAGAGTCTCCTTTGGCGCCGAATTCGCCCTATTCGGCAAGCAAAGCTGCGGCGGATTTTTTGGTCAGGGCTTATGTGCGCACCTATAATTTCCCGGCTGTCATTATCCGTCCTTCCAACAATTACGGCCCCTGGCAATATCCCGAAAAGTTTATTCCTGTGGCTATTTCCAGCGTTCTTTCCGATAAGAAAATCCCGGTTTACGCTCAAGGCTTGAATTGCCGCGAATGGCTTTATGTCACTGACTGCGCCAAAGGTATTGCTTTAGTGATGGATAAGGGCGTAATCGGCGAAGTTTACAATTTAGGTTCGGGTATGGAAAAAAGAAATATCGATGTAGCCAGAGAAATTCTTAAACTGCTGGGAAAAGAAGAAAACTTCATTGATTTTGTCACTGACCGGCCAGGGCACGATTTTCGTTACTCGCTGGATTCGTCAAAGATTAAGGCTTTAGGCTTTAGCCCCCAGATGGATTTTCAAACTGGAATCAAGAATACCGTGGAATGGTATAAAGAAAAAAGGACTTGGACCGAGGAAAAGTTGGGTATTTAGTTTATGGAAAAAACAGCCAGAATTTATATTGCCGGGCATTCGGGTTTAATCGGACAGGCCTTGGTGCGCCAATGCAAAGCCAGCGGTTACCATAATCTTTTATTCAGGAGCCATAAGGAGCTGGATCTTAAGCGCGGGCAAGATGTGGAGGATTTTTTTAAGCAAGAACAGCCCGAATACGTGGTTTTGGCCGCGGCCAGAGTCGGCGGGATTAAGGCCAACTCTAGTTTCCCGGGCGAATTTATCTATGAAAATTTAGCTATTCAAACCAATGTCATTCATTCAGCTTATTTATGCAAAGTCAAAAAACTTCTCTTTTTCGGGACGGCTTGCAGTTATCCCAGAGAGGCCAAACAGCCGCTCAAAGAGGAATATCTGTTCAGCGGAAAATTAGAGCCGACCAATGAGGCTTATGCTGTAGCTAAGCTGGCCGGTATGAAGATGATTGAGGCTTACCATAACCAATACGGAATAAATTTTATTTCGGCGCTTTTGACTAATGCTTATGGTTTAGACGACCGTTTTGATTCTCCTGATGCGCACGTTATCCCGGCTTTATTGAAAAGGTTTCACCAGGCTAAAGTTTTAAGAGAGCCAATAGTATCTATTTGGGGCTCTGGCCGTCCTCAAAGAGAGTTCATCTTTGCTGATGATGCTGCCGGAGCAGTAATTTTTTTGATGAATAATTATGACCGCCCAGAAGTGATTAATGTCGGCACCGGACAAAGCACATCGATAAAAGAGTTGGCAGAAATAATTAAAACAGTGGTGGGTTATACGGGGGAAGTTAAATTTGACACCTCCAAGCCGGACGGAGCGCCTTGTAAAGTTTTAGATGTTTCTAAATTATCCCGCCTTGGCTGGCAGGCAGAAACTTCTTTAAGACAGGGCTTGGAGCAAACTTATAGCTATTATCTTAAACAGTTAGAGGAGGCAGCGATAGCCAAATGAAAGTATTAATTACCGGAATTACCGGGTTTGTGGGCAGCCACTTGGCAGATTATATTTTAGCCGAGCAAAAAGGCACGGAAATTGTAGGTTTGGTGCGCTGGCGCTCGCCGGCGGATAATGTCCGGCATCTGCAAGGCAAAGTTACACTTTGTTTCGGGGATTTACTGGATTTGCCTTCTTTACGCAGTTTATTAGCTAAGCACCGGCCAGAAATTATTTTCCACCTGGCTGCCCAAAGCTACGTTGACTTTAGTTTTATCGCGCCGGTAGCTACTCTAGAGGCTAATGTGATTGGAACCTGTAACCTTTTAGAGGCAGTTAAAGAGTTAAAATTCAGTTCGGGCTATGACCCAGTAATGCATATTTGTAGCAGTTCGGAAGTTTATGGCCAGGTTAAAGAAAACGAAGTCCCTATCACCGAAAATAATCCTTTCCGGCCGGCTTCGCCCTATGCGGTGAGCAAAGTAGCCGAGGATATGCTGGCTGCGCAATATTGGCTCTCTTGGAAAATCAAAACTATAAGGACGAGGATGTTTACTCACACCGGCCCTCGTCGAGGAGAGTTTTTCGCCGAATCTAATTTTGCCAAACAGATTGCCGAAATAGAAGCCGGGCTGAAACCCCCGGTGGTCAAGGTCGGTAATTTAAACAGTTTGCGCACCTTTACCGATGTGCGTGATGCAGTCAGGGCGTATTGGCTTTTAGCCACTAAATGCCCTGCCGGCGAAGTTTACAATATCGGCGGGACAGAAACCATGTTGGTCGGCGAAATGCTGAATAAACTGCTTAAACTTTCCACACGCAATGATATCAAGATAGAAGTTGACCCGGCGCGATTGCGGCCTTCGGATGTAACTTTACAGATTCCTTCTACGGAGAAATTTCATCAAGCCACGGGCTGGAAGCCGGTGATTAAGTTTGAGCAAACCCTTAAGGATTGCCTGGACTACTGGCGCAAATTTTACGGGAGAAGCTGATGCTGGAAGAAAATACAGTAACTCTTAAAGAAAAAAGAATTTTAAACCTTAACTTATATAGAAAGCTTTATCTGGCCAGAACGAGCGAGGAAAAAATCATTGAGCATTACCCTGCCAATAAGATGAAGACGCCCATGCATATGTCCATGGGTTCAGAAGCTATCGCCTGCGGAGTATGCCAGGCTCTCGCTAAAGAGGACCAGATTTTCGGCACTTACCGCTCGCATGCTATTTATCTGGCTAAAACCGGAGATATTGACGGTTTTTTCGCTGAAATGTACGGAAAAGACAGCTCAATTATTAAGGGTAAAGGCGGCTCCATGCATTTGTGCTGCCCGGAATACGGATTCCTGGGGAGTTCAGCCATAGTCGGCAGCGCTATCGCAGTTGCCGTAGGCGCAAGCTTTGCCAATAAAAGAGCCGAGAATAATAGAATTGTGGCGGTATTTTTCGGTGACGGGGCCACGGACGAAGGCGCTTTTTGGGAAAGCCTAAACCTTGCCTGTTTAATGAAACTGCCGATTTTATTTATTTGCGAAGATAACGGTTTGGCTATCCAAACCCGGCCGGCTACGCGCTGCGGTTATAATTCCATTACCGATATTGTTGCAAAATTTAACTGTAATGTATTTAAAGAGAAGAGCACGGACGCCGAAATTATTTACGAATTGGCTGCTACGGCAATTGAAAAAATGCGTTCTAACCAGATGCCCTGCTTTTTGCATTTAAGGTATTACCGTTATTTAGAGCATGTGGGCATAAACAAAGATTTTCATCTGGGATACCGTTCCCAGGAAGAATTTGAAGAGTGGCTGAAAGCAGACCCGGTAAAAATTCAGAGAGAAAAGCTTCTAGCTTTAGAATACAGCGATGCAGAGTTAAAGAAGCTGGAAAAAGATATTGAAGACAGGATAAATAAAAGTATAGAGAAAGCGGACAAGGCTCCTTTCTGCTCTGAAGATGAAGCTCATAGAGGAGTATTCGGATGAGGAAGATTACTTATTGCGAAGCCGTCAAAGAAGCCATGGCCCAGGAGATGGAAAGAGATTCCCGGGTTTTTGTCTACGGCTTGGGCACGCCTGATTTGGGAGTTTTTGGCAGCACTGTGGGGTTAGAGAAAAGGTTCGGCTCTGCGCGCTGTTTTGATACGCCGATTTCCGAAGACAGCATGGTCGGCTTTGGCCTGGGCGCGGCGATTAACGGCCTGCGGCCGATTCATGTGCATATCCGTATGGATTTTCTGCTTCTGGCGATGAATCAGCTGGCGAATATGGTTTCCAGCTTCCGTTATTTATCCGGAGGAAAAATCGATGTGCCTTTGGTGATACGCGCAGTCATCGGAAGGGGCTGGGGCCAGGGCTGCCAGCACAGCAAGAGCGCTTATGCTTCGTTTGCCCATATCCCGGGTTTAAAATTAGTGATGCCGACTACGCCGCGCGACGCTAAAGGGCTGCTTATTTCAGCTATTCGCGACAATAATCCGGTAATTTGTGTGGAGCACCGCTGGCTGTATTGGCAGGAAGGCGAAGTGCCCGAGGAGCCTTTTGCTATTCCCATAGGAGAATCAAATGTTTTACACCAGGGAAAAGATATTACCATTATCGCTATTTCCTGGATGAACGTAGAAGCGCTTAAGGCAGCAGAAATTTTAGCGAAAAGAGGAATCAGCGTGGAGATAGTTGACCCCCGGACAATTTCTCCGTTCAATGAAGATATAGCGGTTAAATCAGTGGAGAAGACCGGTTATTGTATTGTAGCTGACAATGACTGGCTGCATTGCGGCTTCAGCGCCGAAATAGCGGCGCGGATTTCCGAAAAATGTTTTGGCAAATTAAAATATCCGGTGCAGAGAATCGGTTTTGCTCCTACTCCCTGCCCTACAGCCAGGCATTTAGAGAACGAGTTTTATCCTAACGCAGCCAAGATTATCCGTGCGGTGGAGAAAATGCTGGATTTAAGCCCTGCGGATTTAGAAGGAGAAGAGTTTTACAGCCACGAAAAGAGGTTCAAAGGCCCTTTCTAATTAAAAAAAGCTATGGATTTAGGATTAAAAGGAAAATTTGCTTTAGTCACTGGCGCAAGCCAAGGTATCGGCCGCGCTATTGCTTTAGCCCTGGCCAAAGAGGGCTGCAATGTCGCTATTTGCGCCCGCCAGCAGGAAAAATTAGAGAGCGTGGTTAAAGAGATAAAGAAAAAAAATGTTTCGGCTTTAGGATTGCCTTGCGACGTGACGAACCTTTCCGATATTGATAAAACAGTTAAGGCAGCAGCCAATAAATTTAAAACTTTGCATATTCTGGTTAACAATGCCGGCGGCGGCGGAAGATGGGGCGATGAAGATATCACCAAAACTAAAGACGAAGTCTGGGAAGAAGTTTTCGCCAAAAATGCTTTAGCGGCTGCCCGTTTTACCGCCAGGGTTTTACCTTATATGCAGAAACAAAAATGGGGCAGAGTAGTTACCAATAGTTCTATAGCCGCCTTGGAAGGTCCGGTCAGGCCTTGGTATGGTATGGCTAAATCCGCGGAAATCAGCCTGATGAAAAATCTAGCGATGAAACCTGAACTTTCCGGCTGTGGCATAACTTTTAACACTATTTGCCCGGGCGCAATTATGGTTCCGGATACGGGCTGGGATTTGGAAAGGAAAAAAAATCCTAAAAAGTTTAAGCAGTGGGCGAAGGCGCATTTTCCTTTAGGCCGGCCGGGAACGCCCGAAGAAGTTGCAAGTTTAGTTGTTTTTATTTGCTCGGAACAGGCTGGATATTTAAACGGAGCAGCTATTGCCATTGACGGCGCAGAATCCCGAAGCTACCGATGATAGAAGATAAAGTTTTAAAAAGTTTTTCCGGCAAAATTTGCCTGGTCACCGGCGGAACCGGATTAATCGGCAGACAGGTGGTGGATATTTTAGTTTCTGCCGGGGCCAAGGTGAAAATTGTTTCTCTGGATAAGCTGAAAGTTAATTCTGCGGCCGAACATATCCTGGGCGACCTTTCAGATTTTAGCTTTTGTAAAACTTTGACTAAAGATATGGATTTTGTTTTTCACGTCGCTGGCATCGGAGCTTCGGTAAAAGCGGCCAAAGCTAAAATTGCCAGCCATTTCGTGCCGATGTTGATGATGAATACCAATATTCTGGAAGCTTGCCGCTTGAATAAAGTTAAAAAAATAGTCTATACCAGCTCCGTAGGCGCTTATGCTCCGGCGGAGATTTTTAAAGAGTCAGAGTATAAATTAGCCAGCGAGCCTATGGATTTTGCCGGCTGGGCCAAGCGCATGGCTGAAGCGCAAATCCACGCTTATAAAACGGAATACGGCTTAGATAATTTTGCCATTGTGCGGCCTTCTAATGTTTACGGCCCCGGAGACAATTTTCATCCGGAAAATTCCTTGGTCATACCTTCATTGATATACCGCATCTACCACAAAGAAGATCCCTTAGTGGTTTGGGGAGACGGCTCGGCAGTGAGAGATTTTGTTTTCAGCCGCGATGCGGCCGAAGGGATTATTCTGGCTTTATATTATGGCACCGGCGCAGGATTTGTGAACTTAGGCAGCGGAAAACCCGTATCCATTAAAGAGTTGGTAGAAACATTAAGGTCATTTATCGATTTTAACTATGTCTTTGACGCAAAAAAGCCTAAAGGCGCGGATAAAAGAATTATGGATTTAACTAAAGCCAAAGAGCTTATTCACTATGAGCCTTCTACCAGCTTAAAAGAAGGTTTAAAAAAGACTTGGGAGTGGTTTATCGCTCATCCGGATGAACACACCAAAAAGATGAATTATTTCCAAGAAACTTTGGCGGCGAAATAAAGATGAATGATAAGAAAATAAAAGTAGGTTTAGTGCAAATCGGCGATAAATTCGGAGAGCAGTATTACCTTCCTTATTCTATCGCCACTTTGCAGGCTTATGCTCAAAGCTACCTGAAAAACCCGGAGAGTTTTAGTTTTCTCTTACCTATATATAAGCGCTTAAGCCTTAATGAGGCAGTGAGAGAGCTTCAACCCAGCCAGATTATCTTTTTCAGCGCCTATGTCTGGAATTACGCTTTGAGTTTGGCTATTGCTAAAAAGATTAAACAAAATAATCCGGAAACCATAATAGTTTTCGGCGGGCCGCAGATTCCCGAAGAAGTTAAAGCCTTAGAGTTTTTCTTGCGGGAAAACCCCTTTGTGGATTTGACAGTTTACGGAGAAGGGGAGATCCCGGTTTTAAAGATTTTAGAAAACTTTAAAACTAAAGATTGGAAGAACGTTCCTTCCGTTGGCTTTATCGGCCCCCAGGATAAGTTTAGCTATAACCAAAAAATAGAGCGCATTAGCAAGCTCGACCAGATTCCTTCGGCTTATTTAAGCGGAGTTTTTGAGCCTTTGCTTAAGGCTAACCCCAATGAAGAGTGGTCTGCGCTTTTAGAGACCAACCGCGGCTGCCCGTATGCTTGCAGTTACTGCTATTGGGGGAAAAAAGAGCGCAGTAAAGTTTATCAGTTTGACTGCGAAAGAGTGTTTAAGGAAATTGACTGGTTCAGCCGCCATAAAATCCAGTTTGTTTTCTGCTGCGACGCTAATTTCGGGCTGTTCAAGCGCGATTTAGATATTGCTTTGAAAGTTTCCCAGAATAAAAATAAATACGGCTATCCTCAAGGTTTTTCCGTGCAGAATACCAAGAATTCAAGCGCCGATATTTTTAATCTGCAAAAAGTTTTAACGGAAAATGGCTTACAGCGCGGAGTAAATCTCGCCCTGCAGTCAGTTAATCCCCAGACTTTAAAAAGCATAAACCGCAATAATATCCCGGCGGCAATGTATAAAGAACTGCAAACTATGTTTTCTAAGGAGAATATCCCGACCTTCAGCGACATTATCATCGGCTTGCCCGAAGAAACTTATGAAAGCTTTACCGAGGGTGTTTCCGAGATAATTGCCAGCGGCCAGCATAACCGCATTCAATTTATTAACCTGGCGATTTTAGAAAACTCCCAGATGGCCGAGAAAGCTTATCAGGAAAAATATGGTTTAGCGGCCAAAGAAATAAAGAGCATCGCTCATCATACCAGCCTCAATGAGGATTTAGAAGTCAGCGATACGCAAAAGCTGGTGGTGGCTACCAAAGCTATGCCGGCAAAAGATTGGGTAAGAACGCGGGTATTTTCCTGGATGGTTTCCTTGTTATATTTCAATAAGTTATTGCAGATTCCATTTTTAGTTTTAAATAAGCTTTCTAATGCGAGCGCTAAAGAGTTGGCCGAGGCTTTTATAGATGAGAAAAAATATCCGATGATTACCCGCGTGGTGGATTTTTTCAGGGAAAAAGCCAAAGCCATGCAAGCCGGCGGAAATGAATTCGTGGCTGCGCCTGAATACCTGAATATCTGGTGGCCGGCAGACGAATATATGTTTATCAAACTTTGCTTGGAAAACTTTGATGAGTTTTATCGGGCTTGCGGCCAGCTGCTGCGTGAGTTTATTGCCGAGAAAAAAATAGAGTTTGCGGACGCGCTTTTAGTTGAAAGCCTGGCTTTAAATAGAGCTTTGATTAAACTGCCCGGAGAGAATCAGGATTTAGAAATAAACTGCGCTTATAATCTTTATGATTTTTATCAAAGCCTTTTAAAAAACGAGGTTTTGCCTTTGAGAAAAGTAAGCTCTAAATATCTTGCGCTACGCAGCCAGAGCCAATGGGATTTAGCCGATTGGTTAAGAGAAGTGGTCTGGTATGGCACAAAGCGCGGGGCTTACCTTTATGAGTGTAGAGCCAGTAAAATAACAGAAGTGGCGGTTTAAACTATGGATTTAGCCGGAAAAAATATTTTGGTTACCGGAGCTGCGGGGATGATGGGAAGCCATGCTTTGCTAGCTCTAAAAGATATGCCGGTGAAAGTGCGGGCAGTGGATTGGCAAAAAAAGCCGCTAGTGTTTTCTAATAATATCGCGCATTTAGAAGCGGATTTAACCGATGCCAAAGAATGCCAGAAAGCAGTGAGAGGCATGGATTATGTTTTAAACTTTGCCGCTAAAATTTCGCGCCGGGCAAAAACTTACGACTATTTACTCACTAATTTAAAGATAAACGCGCTGATGCTAGAAGCGGCTTATCAATCCGGAGTGAAAAAATACCTTTGGCTAAGCAGCAGCGTGGCTTATCCGCCGCAAAATCATCCTTTGAAAGAAGAGGAGATGTTTTTAGCTGACCCGGCGGATAATTATTTTGGCAT
Source organism: uncultured Planctomycetia bacterium (assembly GCA_964577045.1). Taxonomy (GTDB): domain Bacteria; phylum Omnitrophota; class Gorgyraeia; order Duberdicusellales; family 4484-171; genus JAHKAJ01. Next base: position 18,515 of record CAZNWL010000001.1, read on the forward strand.
TGGCTGGACTACGCGCTATCTGGAAAACTTATGCCGGATGTATGCCACCAAAGTGAGTAATCCGATGATTACGATTGTGCTTCGGCCTACGGCGATTTACGGAGAATACGCGGATTTTAACCCGGAAACATCCCATGTTTTACCGGCCTTAATCCGCAAAGTAGTTGAGCGGCAGAGCCCCATAGAGATTTGGGGAGGCGGCGAGGTGAAAAGGGATTTTGTTTATGCCGGCGACGTGGCCAGAGCCTGCATTTTAGCTTTAGAGAAAACAGATAATTTTAGCGCGCTGAATATCGGCTTGGGCAAATCATACTCCAGCAAAGAATTATTAGATTCAATTTTAAAAGTTGATGATTATAAGACTGCTAAAGTAGTTTTTGATAAAACTAAAGGCAAAAATCTTCATTCCATTGAGGTTGACTGCAGCAAAGCCAAAAAACTTTTAGGCTGGAAGCCCGAAGTTTCGTTGGAAGAAGGCATAAAAAGAACTATAGCTTGGTATAAGCAAAATAATGAAATTCCAAATCACAAATTCCAAATTACAAATAAATTCCAATGACCAAAATTCAAATGACCGAAACAATTAGTTTTTTTAATTTTGAAAATTTGAATTTGGAATTTATTTGTAATTTGGTGCTTGGAATTTGGAATTTAAGGAGTAACAACACGAATGGTTAAGGTTGGAATAATTATACCTAGTTGGCACTATTGGGTGAATCCCTGCCGGATTCAGCCGATATATGAGATGTATTTTGCTACGCTCATTGCAGCGCGCTTTAAAAAAAGCGAGGTTGAGGTTGACATTATTGACACTCGCGGCATCCGCAAAGACCAGCAGATTTACCATATCCCCGAAAGGGATCTTTACCTCTATTGGATAGCCAAAACCGGCGACTATTCCAGAATCGCGGAGCTGGTCAAAGAAATAAAAGCCAAATACCCGCAAACTAAGCACGCTGCCGGCGGAACGCACATTGATATCTTCGGCGAAAAGTGCTCAAGAGATTTTGACGCGCTGGTAATTGGCCCGGGAGAAGAGTCGTTTAGCGCGATTATCAAGGATGTCCAGAAAGGCAGCCTGAAAAAACTCTATCAGTCCGACTATAAAGATGTGCATTATGCGGATTATCCGTTTATCAAGCGGCATTTTTTGCCGGAGGCGGCAATAGTGAACAACCTTTTGTTTGAAAAATACGGCGCAAATATCAGGGCTACCTGCGTGCTTTTCTCGCGCGGCTGCAGTTTCCGCTGCCGCTACTGTGTTTACAATGTGCCGGGAAAAGTGCAGATGAGAAGGCCAGAAGCTATCACCGAAGAAATAGAATATTTGAAGCGAGACTATAAAGTAGAAGCGATTAATTTAAAGGATGAGATTTGCATTCCCGTAACCAGAGATGTAGCTTTACCTTATTTAGAAGCGATTAAGAAAGCCCGCGTTTTGTGGCGCGGCCAAACCACGGTTTTAGGGGTTACCGAAGAAAAAATCGCTTTGGCTAAGGAGTCAGGGTGCATGGAACTGGCTACTGGCGTAGAAAGCGTGTCGCAGCAGGTTTTGGATATCATTGATAAGAAGATTACCACCGAAGACGTGCGCAATTTTATCCGGCTGTGTAAAAAGTATGCTATCAAGGTCAAGATGTGTTTGGTTTTTGGTCTTCCCGGTGAGCCGCAGACTATTGTTGAGGATACCAAAAGGTTTATAGAGGAGGCAAAGCCCGATTATATCAGCCTTTCTGGCCTTGACCCTTTACCCGGCTCGGATATTTACGCCAACAGCGCCTATTATGGCATCAAAAACATCGACACTAACTGGGAAAAACACGCGCATTTATTATACCGTTTTTCTGATTACGAAGAAGTGGGTTTACCGTTTGAATACGAGAAAGCCAACAAATGGGGCAAAACCTTCTCCCGTGAGGAGATAATCTCCAACATCCGCCAAACCCAAACCTATTTCCGTGAAAAACAGATGACGTATTAGATATGCTTAAACAAAAACTACTAATCTGTGGGGTGTCGGGGTTTATAGGGAGAAATGTCGCCGAACAGTTCGCGAGACGGGGGGAATTTGAGATTACGGGGACGTATTGGAAGGCGCCGGAGCCGAGAATCGCTGGCGTGAAGATGGTGAGGGTGGATTTGACCCGCAGAGAAGACGTAGAGAGAGTGGTGAGGGGGGTGGATGTGATTGTGCAGGCCGCGGCCACGACTTCGGGATCAAAGGAAATACTGGCAAAGCCCTATTACCATGTGACGGATAACGCTTTGATGAATTCGCTGATTTTCAGGGCGGCGTTTGAGCAGAAGGTAAAGCAGGTAGTGTTTTTCAGCTGCACAGTAATGTATCAGTCAAGCGAAAAGCCCCTGAAGGAAACGGATTTGGATTTAAACCAGCCCATGCACGAAAGCTATTTTGGCTCGGCCTGGACTAAACTTTACTTAGAGAAGCTTTGCGAGTTTTATTCTAAAATCAGCGCGACCAAATACACGGTAGCCCGGCATTCCAATATCTACGGGCCTTATGATAAGTTTGATTTGGAGCGCTCGCATGTTTTCGGCGCGACCATCGCCAAAGTAATGGAAGCCCAGCAGGGCGGAAAAATCACGGTTTGGGGTTCAGGCGAAGAAGCCAGAGACCTTTTATATGTTTCGGACTTAGTTAATTTTGTGGAATTGGCTTTGCGAAAGCAAAAGGAAAAATTTGAAATATTCAATGTGGGTTTAGGCGAGGCGATTTCGGTAAAGGATTTAGTGAAAAAGATAATTGCTCTGTCCGGCAAAAAGCTGGCTATAGATTTTGACCGCGCCAAGCCCGCGATTAAAACTAAACTTTGCCTTAATTGCCAAAAGGCGCGGGAATTATTAGGCTGGAAGCCCGAAGTCTCTTTGGAGGATGGAATTAAAAATACGATTAAATGGTACGAAGCCAATAAAGAGAAGGTGAGAGTATGATTATCTCAAGGACTCCATTCAGGATTTCCTTTTTCGGCGGCGGCACAGATTATCCGGTCTGGTATAAGGAGAATGAAGGCGCGGTGATTTCCGCTTCCATTAACAAATATTGCTATATCACCTGCCGGTATTTGCCGCCCTTTTTCGGCTATAAATACCGCATTGTTTATTCGCAGAGAGAAGCCGTGTATGAGCTGAACGAGATTAAGCATCACTCGGTGAGAGAGTGCTTGCGCTTTATGGATTTAGCCAACGGAGTAGAAGTTCATCATGACGGCGATTTGCCGGCGCGCACCGGCCTCGGCTCAAGCTCAAGCTTTACGGTTGGGCTTTTAAACGCCTTATACGCTTTAAAAGGAAAAATGGTGACCAAAAAACAGCTGGCCATGGATGCGATAAAAGTAGAGCAGGAGATGATTAAGGAAAACGTCGGCTCGCAAGACCAGACCATTGCCGCTTTTGGCGGGTTTAATAAGATTACTTTCGGCCGCAATTACAACATTGAAGTCCAGCCTATTACTTTGGACTTTGATAAGTCCACGCATTTTCAAAAGCATTTGATGCTTTTCTTCACCGGATTTTCGCGCACGGCTTCGGAGATTGCCGGGGAGCAGATTAAAGAAACGGCTAATAAAACTAAAGAGCTGAAAGCGATGCATGCCATGGTTGAGGCGGCCGCGGATATTTTAAACCAGAGCCGCGATAACTTTGACGCCTTTGGCAAACTGCTGAACGAAGCCTGGAAGATAAAGCGCAGCTTGACTTCCAAGATTTCCACTCCTTTTGTTGACGAGATTTACGAAACCGCTTTAAGAGCCGGAGCTTCCGGCGGAAAACTGCTCGGCGCTGGCGGCGGCGGGTTTATTCTGTTTTTCGTTAAGCCAGAGCGCCAGGCTAAAGTAAGAGCAGCTTTGCGCAAACTCCTTTATGTTCCTTTTGGCTTTGACACTTTAGGCAGCCAGATAATTTACTATGCGCCTGACCATCATACTTGGTGGGGCATGGATAACCAGCTGAAAACAGCCGAACAAGTGATACAGGAAGATTCAACTATTACTGAACAATGATAGCGCCAAAAACAACGGATGCGGTGATTCTTTGCGGGGGCAAGGGCGAGCGCTTGCAATCAGTGGTAAGCGATAAGCCCAAAGTTTTGGCGGAGGTGAATGGACAGCCGTTTTTAGAAATTTTGGTAGCTAACCTCAAACGTTTCGGCTTTCAGCGTTTTATTTTAAGCGTGGGCTATAAAAGAGAAGCCATCATTGATTATTTCAAAAACAGAAAGGAGATAGTTTTTTCCGAAGAAAAAACCGCGCTGGGCACGGGCGGCGGCTTAAAAAAAGCCCGCAGCCTGATTAAAAGCGATACGTTTCTTGCGCTGAACGGCGACTCTTTTTGCGCCTTGGATTTTAACGAGTTTTTCAGCTTTCATCAGCAGAAAAAATCCCTTTTAAGCATAGTTTTAACTAAAAGCTTGGAAGTTAAAGATTACGGAACCGTTACTTTAGATGATTCGGGAAGGATAAAAAGCTTTCAGGAGAAGATAGAGGGAAACAGCGTGCGCTTAGTAAATGCCGGCATTTATTTGATGCAAAAGGAGATTTTCAGCCAGATGCCGGAAAAGTCAGCTTTTTCTCTGGAATACGATTTTTTCCCTAAAGTAAAAAGCAGTTTTGGCTATATCACTTCAGCCAAACTTTATGATATCGGAACGCCAGAACGTTATCAGATATTTTTGGGGACAGGTCCCACTCGAATAGGCCCAGTAAAATAAGGCGCTATTCGCTGTGTTTTTCAAAAACTAGAAATAGGTTATATAGAGAAGAAAATTTCGAAAATTTGAAAAATGGCTAAAAAAATTATTGATAACATTAGGTTTATAAAGCGGGACCTGTCCCCAAAAATGAAGATTCCGTTTGGCACGATTACAGTGAGCGAGAAGTCAAGGCAGCTGATTAACGCGGCTTTGGATGCAAACCGCCTTTCTTCGGGTAAATACGTGCGCGAGTTTGAAGAGAAGTTTGCCGCGCTGGTCGGGGTAAAAGAAGCCGTGGCAGTGGCCAGCGGCACTGATGCTTTGGCTTTGGCCTTGGCTGTGCTTTATGATTTCGGCGCCAGAAAAAACGATGAAGTAATTATTCCGGCTTTGTCTTTTGTGGCTACGGGTAATGCGGTGCTGCAAGCCGGGTTTAAGCCGGTTTTCGTGGATGTGGATTTAAAAACTTTAAACATCATCCCGGAAAAAATAGAAGCGGCAATCAGCGCGAAAACTCGGGCTATTCTTCCGGTACATTTGATGGGAAAGCCCGCGGCTATGGAGGCGATAAACCGCATCGCTAAAAAGCGCAAGCTCTATGTGATTGAAGACGCGGCTGAAGCCCATGGCGCAGAATATAAAGGTAAGCGCGCCGGAAGCCTGGCTGATATGGGAGCTTTCAGCCTTTATGTGGCGCATATTATTACTACTGCCGAAGGCGGGATAGTCACTACTGATAATTCTGCATTCGCCGAAATCTTAAGGTCTTTGCGTTCACACGGCCGGGCTTGTAAATGCAGGAGCTGTGTGTTAAATACTGCCTCCAGTTTTTGCGACAAAAGATTCAAGCAGGGGAAAAATAAAGATATCCGCTTTATCTTTGAGCGCATTGGTTTTTCCTGCAAAATGAATGAGCTGGAAGCAGCTATCGGCATCGGCAATTTAGACAACTATCAGCAAATTCTGGATAAAAGAAGGGCGAATTTGCTTTATTTAATCAATAAGTTTAAAGAGTTTCGGCCATATTTAACCACTATCTGCGAAGAGGCCGGCGAAAAAATCGGGCCGCATGCGTTTCCTTTTATCGTGGGTAAAAAGGCGAAGTTCAGCCGCGAAGAATTAAGCGGATTTTTAGAAAAGAGAGGAGTGGATACCCGCACTTTGTTTTCCTCAATCCCTACGCAATGCGCGGGATTTAAATTTTTAGGGCATAAGTTGGGGGATTTTCCTAATGCCGAATATATCGGAGAAAACGGCATACATATCGGGGTGCATCAGGATTTAAATAAGGGGCACATGGAATATTTTATTAACTTGATTCACGAATTTTTAAAAGCCAATGCCTAAAACTAAACACGCGATTATTCTCGGCGCCGGAGCAGTGGGCCTGGTTTCTGCCTGGAAGCTTTTGGATGAAGGCTTTAAGGTGGACATCTATGAAAAAGATAGCCAGGTTGGCGGAATGTGCAAGACCTGGAAGTGGAAAGAGTTTTTAGTGGATTGCGGCCCGCATATTTATCATACCCCCGATGAAAAATTAGCCGGATTCTGGGAGAAAGAGTTCGGCGACTTATTCGTGAAAGGGGATTTCTGGTGCAAAAACGTCAAAGGCGATAATTTTAACCAATACTGGGATTACCCGCTTTCCTGGGAAAGCATTTCCCGTTATCCTAAAAAGCTAAAAGACAAGGTTTTGTCTGAACTGCATAATATCAGCTTTGAAAAAAGAACGCAGGCGAAAAACTATACCGAATATATGGAGGCGCAAGTCGGCCAGACTTTACGGGAGATGTTTTTTAAGCAGTTCCCGGAAAAAATCTGGGGCATTTCCACTGACACTATGGCTTGCGAATGGGCGCCTAAGCGCATTGAAGTGCGCCAGAAGGTCACGCCTTTTTACCACCGGCAGTGGAATGCCGTGGGTAAATTCGGAACCGGCTGTATTTTTGAGCGGATAAAAGAAAAAATTGAAAAATCCGGCGGGAAAATCCACCTTAACTGCGAAGTGAAAGGCTTTGAAACCAAAGGAAACTTGATTACCGCTGTCAAATTAACCGGAGGAAAAATCAGGAAAGTGGAACCCGAAGATGTGATAATTTCCAGCTTGCCGATTACTCTGCTGGCTAAATTTTTGGGCTATAACAGCAAGCTGAAGTTCAGGGCTTTGCGCACAGTTTATTTAGCCTACGATAAGCCTATGATTCTGCCTCAAGGCATAGACTGGCTTTATTATGATTCGCCAAAAACTTATTTCAGCCGGATTACCGAGCCGAAAAAACTTTCCAAAGCTTTAGCGCCTAAAAATAAAACTTACCTTAGCGCAGAAATAACCTGCGCCCAAGGCGATAAGATTTATCAAATGGATAAAAATAAACTGATTAAAGAAACAGCCCGACAAGTGGAACTGGTGGGTTTGATAGAAGCAGGCCAGTTAAAAGAGGCAACAGTGCATACCGAAGATTATGTCTATCCTATTCAAGGCCGGGGCTATCAAGAGGAGCTTTCTAAAACCCGCGCGGTAATTACTAAATACCAACAGCTTTATTCTCTGGGCACCGGCGGAGAGTTCCACTATGCTGATATTCAGATAATCTTTCATAAAGTTTTTGACTTGGTAGCCGTACTTTGCGGGAAAGATTCAAAAATAAGCCAGACTATTCGTAAAACCCCGCGCTGCCAGCTGAATACAAGTATTTTTATCGGAAAGCGCGAGATAAGCGAAGCAAAGCCGGCTTATATCATTGCCGAAGCCGGCTTAAACCATAACCAGAGTCTAACTATTGCCAAAAAGCTGATTGATGCGGCGAAAGAATCCGGAGCAGACAGCATCAAGTTTCAAAGTTTTAAGCCGGGCAGCCGCGTCTCTAAAAAAGTAAAAGCCGCGCGTTATGCCGAAACTATTATCGGCACCGAAGAAACTATCGCTGATATGTTTGACCGCTTGAGCTTAAGCTACGCCGACCAGAAAGAGCTTTTTAACTACGCCCGTAAAACCGGCATAGAAATATTTTCCACTCCTTTTGATTTTGAAAGCGCTGACTTCTTAAACAGCTTAGGAGTGAATGTTTTTAAAATCGCTTCTATGGATTTGGTGAACCTGCCTTTGATTAAACATATCGCCGGCTTCGGCAAACCCATGATTCTTTCTACGGGCATGTCCACTTTAGGCCAGATCGAAGAAGCTTTAGAGACTATCCGCCAGCAGGGAAATCCCAACGTGGCTTTGCTGCATTGTAACTCGGCTTATCCGGCTGCGCCCGAAGAGATGAATTTAAAGGTGATAGATACTTTGAAGAGCTGTTTTAAAGTTCCGGTCGGGCTTTCTGACCATACTTTCGGCTTGGCAGTTTCCCATACGGCGCTGGCCTTAGGCGCGAATTTAATCGAGCGGCATTTTACTTTGGATAGGGCAATGGAAGGCCCTGACCATATCTTATCTTCTACGCCCGAAGAGTTAGCAGAGCTGGTTTCTCTGGCTAAAAAAATCCCGCTGATTTTAGGCGACGGAATAAAACGCATCCAGCCTAATGAGTATGATACTTTGAATATGCAGCGAAAAAGCCTTTACGCCGCGCGCAATATTAAAAAAGGCGCGGTGATTACTTCGGATATGATTGTCATTAAAGGCCCGGGAGGCGGTTTGTTACCGCGCTATTTAGAAGTAGTTACCGGAAGAGTGGCGCGCGCGGATATTGAAGAGGACCATCCGATTACCTGGGATGTGATTTAAATGCCTTACAAAGAAAAAATAGAGGGTTTGCTGGCAGAAATTCTTAAACGCGCCAAGGATAAAGGCAAGTTGAGCGGATTTACCATCGGTAACACCGCCAAGATAGACCACTACGGCCTTTATTGCACGCCTTTACGCGAAACCACTATTATGGTCACTGCCGGCGCGATTGTTTACAGCGAAGAGCAGGCCATTGATATCGCCAGAATCGTGGACGGAAAAGTAGATTATATTTTAGTGGATGCGGAAAAAAAGATTCCCAATGAGCGCGACCCGCAGGAGCTGGCTAATATTGAGCGGGCAGTGCGGGAAAATACCAAAAACTCTACGCTTTGGATTTATAAGGGCAATGACTTATGTGTGGATGCAGTGGACGGGCTGCTCGCCCAGCTTACTAAAAAATCAGTCCGAGGAATCGGCGGAAAAAAGGTGGCTATTTTGGGCGCCGGAAACATCGGCTTTAAATTAGCGCTGCGTTTGGTTGAGCGGGGAGCAGAAGTAGTGATTACCCGCAGGAATAAAGAGGCTCTGGAGATTTTAACCCAGGCCATTAATACTATCAAGCCGCAATACACTAAAGCCAAAGTAATGGGGACAACTGATAACGCAGAAGCAGCCCGCGGCATAGAAATTCTCATCGGTGCAAGCCACGGGACTCCGGTCATCACTCAAGAGATGGTTAAGAACTTAAACCCGCAGGCAGTTATCATCGATGTCGGCAAAGGCTCGCTGTATCCGGAGGCCATCAGCGAGGCAAGGGCGAGAGAGATTAGCATTTACCGTTTGGATATCAGCGCAGCTTTTGAAGGGTTGATTCATCATCTCTGGGCCGCAGAAAGAAATATAGAAAAAAGGTTAGGCAGCCGTAAGCTCGGCAACGAAGCCATTGTTTCCGGAGGGCTCCTGGGCCAGAAAGGCGAAATTATCGTGGATAATGTCTGGGACCCCAAGGCTATTTATGGCATCGCCGACGGCGCCGGCGATTTTTTAAGAGAATTATCTACCGAAGATAAAGAGCGTTTAGAGAAAATACAGAAAATAATCGAGGGGAATTAACTTATGAAAACAGCGATAGTTACCGGTTGTGCAGGTCAGTTAGGCAGAGTTTTTACGGAAAAGCTTTTAGCTTTAGGGTATGAGGTGATAGGTTTTGACCTTACAGATAAAACTCAAAATGAGCGGATTGCTTATTATAAAGTAGATGTCAGCAAACCTACGCAAATCAGCAAAGCTTTAGCTAAAGTTAATCAAGCTGACCTTTTACTGAATAATGCCGGAAGTTTTATCTTTACTCCTCTTGAAGAAAGGACAGAGGAAGAGCTGGATTCTTTAATTGATTCCCACCTTAAGGGAACGATTTTTATGACCCGGGAAGTTTTCACCCGCTTTTTTAAGCCGAATAAAAAAGGCTGTATTGTCAATATCGGCTCTATCTACGGAGTAGTCGCGGCAGATATGAGTATTTACCGCGATGGCGACCGCCGGGCTCCGGAGATTTACGGCGCAGTGAAAGCGGCAATCATTAACCTGACCAAATATTTCGCCAGCTACATGGCTGCTTATAATGTGCGGGTGAACTGCATTTCGCCGGGCGGAATTTTTAACCATCAGGATCCGGATTTCGTAAAAAAATATTCGGCGAAAGTGCCTTTAAAGAGGATGGGCAAGGATAAAGAGCTCACCAGCACCTTAGAATATTTAATTTCCGATGATTCCGGTTATTTAACCGGACAGAATATTATAGTGGATGGGGGATTAACCTTATGGTAATGAAGCACTTTGGGTTTATTAAAAAATACTGGTGGTTGTTTGTGCTGATGATTAGCGCGGGATTAGTGGCTTCCCTCTTAGAAGGCCTGGGCGTTACTTTGATTATTCCGGTAGTAAAGGGGCCGCAAGTTTCAGACCTATCGCAAATACCTGCACCCTTAAACCAGCTGGTTAAACTTTTTATCGGTCTGGATTTAAGCCAGCGGCTTAAACTGGCAGCCTTGCTTTTGATCGCCATCTCTTTAGTGAAAGGCATCATGCTTTATATTAACGAGGTATCGTCAGGTAAGATGATGGTTATTTCTGAAAAGCATTTCCGCATGCTTTGCCTGCGCCAGCTGATGCGCACTGGCATGAGTTATTTTACCAAGCAGAAAGGCTCGGATATACATACTATCTGCGACTTCTACGTAAGAAATTTCGGCTCCTTAGTCAATATCATTGGTTTAGATTTACCCAAAGTTTTTCAGGTGATTGTTCTTTTCGTCATCATGCTTTTACTTTCTTGGAAGATAACCTTTCTTTCGGTGGGGCTTTTGGCCATCGCTTCTTTGATTTTGCGCTTTTTAGCGGTGCGCATTCAAAAGATGGGTAAAAAATTCGCCGAGGCCAATAAAACTATCAACGCCGCTATTTTTGACGCTATTTTAGGGATGAAAGTCATCCGGATTTTCAACCGCGAAAAGGAAACCATTAATAATTTCGAAAAAGAGCAGGACAATTTAAACAGCATCCATATGAAGATGGTGGGAATCCGTTCTATTGTCAAACCTTTGTTTGAATTTATCGGTTCAGCCTGCCTGGGGATTATTATGATTGTTTGGTCTTATTTAGTCTTACGTTCAAGCAACATGGGATTAGAATTTCTTTTTGCTTTTATCCTTATCTTTTACCGGATTTCCACGCCGGTAATGTACATTAACCATTCTAGGGTGGCAATTATGGGAGATGTGGCTTCATATAAGGAAGTTTTTAATTTTCTCAAGAGTGAGGACAAGAATTATTTAGCTAACGGCAAAAAAGAGTTTAAAGGCTTAAAAGATTCTTTGGAGTTTAAAGGAGTAAGTTTTAACTATGAACCGGGTTTGCCCTTAGTGTTGAAAGACGCCTCTTTCACCATCAAACGGGGGATGAAAGTAGGCTTTGTCGGCGCATCCGGAGCCGGCAAATCCACGATTACCGAGTTGCTTTTACGTTTTTATGACCCGCAAAAGGGAGAAATTGTTGTGGATGGGGTTAATTTGAAAGAGTTCAGAGTAGAGTCCTGGCGCAAACATATCGGCATAGTTTCACAGGAGATATTTTTGTTTAATGATACGGTCAGGAATAATATTGCTTACGCTAAAGACGAAGCAACCAGCCAGGGCGTGGAGTTTGCCGCAAAAATGGCCCATGCCGAGCAGTTCATTAAGGAACTGCCCGCGGGTTTTGATACTTTAATCGGCGACCGGGGAGTACTTTTATCCGGCGGTCAGCGCCAGAGATTGGCCATTGCCCGGGCAATTATCAATAAGCCCGACATCCTGATTTTTGACGAGGCCACTTCGGCCTTGGATTCAGAGTCGGAAAAAATAGTGCAGGAGGCTTTAGATGAAGTCGGCCAGGGCCGGACAGTGATTGCCATTGCCCACCGGCTTTCTACGGTGTTTGACGCTGACCTGATTTTAGTTATTGATAAAGGAAAGATTATGGAGCAGGGAACGCACGAACAGTTAAAAACCAGGAGCGAAATTTATAAGCGGCTGTTATCCATGCAGGGGTATTTCGACGAAACTTTTAAGGCCGAAGAACCAGAAATAGTGGCTTAAGCTATGGAAAATAAGCAGAAAGCGCGGATTTTGATGTATTGCGGAAACGGCTATTCTTTCAGCGAATACTTTAAGCCGCTTATTGAGGAATTGGCTGATGATTGTGAGATAGAGCTGCTTCAGGGCGACTATCATCTTGGCCAGACAACCAAAGGGTTAATCCAAGAATTAACCGCCAAAAATAACTTTGCTTACCAGATTATACCGGTATTTACCTGGAACAGGTCAGTTTTAGAATATCACCGTAGCATGGCGCAATTAACAAACAACTTAAAGGATAAACCCTTTGATTTATTCGTAGTCAGCAGTGATTCCAGTTTAACTGACCGCTATTTAGTTGATTTAGCCAAGTCTTTAGGGGCTAAAGTGGTCGTGATTTATGCCAGCGTATTTTTTGTGAAACTTTTTAATCTTTATAGAAAGCTTATAGGAGTTGATAAAAAATCCTATCTGGAAAAAGCTAAAGACAAAGTAGCGACAGTTAAAAATATGAAGCAAAGGAAGGTTTCGTTTTTAAATTATTTCTGGTGGCGGGTTAAATGGTTAAAAGAAAAAATAGCTAAGGACTTTAAAATTTTTATGAATTACTATATCCTGCCCTATATTTTTTCAAGGAGAACCTTTCCTCGGAATAAATATGATACCTTTAGCCATGTTTCTGGTCGCGCAGACACATTTATTTGTTATAATTTTAGGGAAGCGGATGCGATAAGAAAAGTAGTTATTCCGGCTAAAGATGTGCGTTTGGCAAAACATCCGGCTGTTTTATATTGCCGCAGCCCTAAAGAGGCAACCCGCAAACTGCTATTGCTTTTGGGGGATCAGGTTGACGAATTACGTGATGACCAGATTAGTTTTTGGGTTGAGGTTATAAAAGAAGCAGTTAAGGCGGAAGGTTTAAATGAGGTTCATTTTCGTTTTCATCCCCGTACAGATAAAAATCTTCCTCAACCTAAGAAATTAATAGCTTCTGTGGCAAAGCTTAATTTAAAGACAGAGATAATTGATGCCAATACAGTGCCTTTAGTCCAAATCTTAGGTGATTATCTCGGTGTAATTGGCGTACTTTCCGGCTCCTTACGTACAGCCAGGGCTGTATCCAAAGGTTTTGTTATCGGGTTGCTGGATGCTTGTGGGAATTTTCCTGATGAAGATTGGATGTTAGGAGATCCCGAAGGCATTATTTGGATTCGTAATGGCCAAAAGATACAAGCCGAGCATTTTGCTGTGCCGCCGCTTTACGGTGAGGATAGGCCGAAGGTATCGGAGATACTAAAAGAATTAGTATGCAGTCAACGATAAGAAAAGGAAAAATCGCCGCGATTATTCAAGCCCGGATGGGCTCAACCCGCTTGCCGGGAAAAATCCTGATGGAGGTAAACTATCGTCCGCTATTGGATTATATGGTGGAGCGGGTAAAAAGGAGCAAATATATCAAGCAGGTGATTATCGCTACCACTGTTTCTCACCAAGACCAGCCGATAGTTGACTGGTGCAAAGCTAATCAGGTGGAATTCTGCCGCGGCGATGAGGAAGATGTTTTGGCCCGTTATTACTATGCTGCCAAGGAGTTTAAAGTTTCCGTAATCGTGAGAGTTACTTCAGACTGCCCGTTAATGGATCCGGAAGTTATTGATAAAACCATTGAGGCTTTTCTTGGCGATTCGCATCTCGATTTTGCCTCAAGTACTACGCCGCTGCCTTGTTTATATCCTGACGGCATGGACGTGGATGTTTTTAATTTTAACCTTTTAGAGAAAACTCATTACGAAGCCAAACTTCCTTCGGAAAGAGAGCATGTAACCTTTTATATGTGGAAGACTGGAAAATTTAAAGTGAAAAGAATCGACCCTAAAGAGGATTTGTCTTCTTATCGTTTTTGCATTGACTATCCTCAAGATTTTACCGTGATACAGGAAGTGTTGACTAAACTTTACCCAAAAAATCCTAAGTTTTCCGTGTATGAATTGATAGATTTTATGAAAGCTAACCCCCGGCTTTTAGCCTTGCAGAAAGGCATTAAGCGCAATGCCGGCTGGCAAAGGGCTTTGGATAAAGACTTAAAATATTTGGAGCAAAACAAATGAAACCGCCAAAAAAGAGTTTAGCTTTACAGGAAAAAGGAAAAAAGTTTATTCCCGGCTTAACCCAGCTTCTTTCTAAAAGGCCTGACCAGTTTGCTCCCGGGCTTTGGCCGGGATATTTTGAAAAAGCCAAAGGCATAGAAGTCTGGGATTTGGACGGAAACCGTTATCTGGATATGAGTATCAGCGGCATCGGAGCAGTAATTTTAGGTTATTGTGATCCTGATGTGGATAAGGCAGTTAGAGAAGTAATCAAGAAAGGCAATTTTTCTTCGCTCAATTGCCCGGAAGAAGTCGAACTTGCAGAGTTACTTTGCGAAATCCATCCCTGGGCGAAGCTTGTGCGTTATGGCCGCGGCGGCGGAGAAGTTATGGCTATTGCCGTGCGCATTGCCCGCGCCTTTACTGGCCGCGATAAAATAGCTTTTTGTTATGACGAAACAACAGAAATACTCACAAGAGATGGTTTTAAAAGAATCAAAGATATAGATAAACAAGAAGTAGTAGCTACTCTCAATCCCACTACAAATCAATTAGAATACAAACAGATTGAAAGAAAGCTGAGGTATCGCTTTTCAGGGAAAATGATACATTTCAAAGGGCAAAGGGTTGATTTAATGGTGACTCCTGAACATAAAATATATAGGAAGTTTCGCTTAAGAAAGGGTTATCATTTTAAATTAGTGGAAGCCAGAAGTGCTTTAAGATCTAAAGTAATGACTCAAATGACTTCTGTATGTGAGTGGAAAGGTGAAGTTAAGAAAGAGATTGTTATTCCTCAAATAGTTGGTCAAACTCGGCCAACAAAGGGCATTTGTTCATTTTCCGCGAAAGCTTTTGTTAGATTTATGGGTTGGTACTTATCCGAGGGTTGTTGCGTGGAACAGAAGAGAAGGAGATATGAAGTAAGTATAGCTCAAGATAGAAAGAATTTCAATAAGAGCAGGGAAATATTCTCAACGATTAGAAAATTGGGATTTGCTCCTTACCGGAACGGGCATCATATTTGTTTTAGCTCTAAAGAGTTGGTGCAATATTTAAAACAATTTGGAAAGTGCAAAGATAAGTATATTCCAGATTGGATAAAAAATTTGTCCACTAACTATATTTCTATTTTTGTAGACGCTATGATAAAAGGAGATGGCACTTTTGAGAAAGGTAAAATACGCAAATTCTATTCTACCTCTAAAAGATTGATAGATGGTATGCAAGAGATATTATTGAAAATTGGTTATTCTACCACAGTTTCAGAGCACACCAACATTGGATTTTCTAAAGATAAAGTATATCATTTATATATAAGTAAGGAGAATATTTTAGGAAGTTGGCCAGAAGAGGAATATTACGATGGTTACGTATATTGCGTAACTGTGCCTAACCATATCGTTCTCGTGAGACGAAATGGAAAATTAGCCTGGTCAGGAAATTGCGGCTACCACGGTTGGTGTGACTGGTATTTAGCCGCTAATTTAAGTTCGGATAAGTCGCTGGAGGGGCACCTGTTACCGGGATTAGAGCCACGGGGTGTCCCCAGAGGCTTATTGGGGACGGCTTTGCCGTTTCGTTACAACAATATAGAAGAGTTGGAAAAGATTGTTCGGAATACTAAAGGCAATTTGGCAGCAATCGTGATGGAGCCGATTAGAAACGACCCCCCCCAGAAAGGATTTTTAGAGGCCGTGCGTAAAATTGCCGATAAAACCGGCGCGGTTTTAATTTTTGATGAGGTATCTTGCGGCTTTCGGATGAATTCCGGCGGCGCGCATCTTTTATTCGGCGTTACGCCGGATATCGCTGCTTTTGCTAAAGGCATGAGCAACGGTTATCCGATGGGAGCAGTCATAGGCAGAGAAAAGG
>CAZNWL010000002.1:0-28069 GCA_964577045.1 uncultured Planctomycetia bacterium
ACAGTATATATAGTTACGCCGCTGGTTTTAAGAAGCTGCATTAGGTCTTTATCCGAAGTTACCACCACTGCTTTACGCCCTTCTTTGGTTGCTTGCTCGCACAGCGAAGCGATGACGTCGTCGGCCTCAAAGCCTTCTTTTTCTACTATGGTTATGCCTAAACAGGAAATCAGCTTTTTAACCAGAGGGATCTGAGATTTAAGCTCATCGGGCAAAGGCGGCCGCTGAATCTTATATTCCTTAAACTTCTCCTGCCGGAAGGTTTTACGGGAAACATCAAAACAAAAACCCATATAGAGGGGTTTATATTTTGAAATTATCTTTTTTAAAGTCTGGTAAGTCCCGTATACCGAACCCGTAGGAAATCCTTTAGAGTTAGAAAGCTTAATCGCAAAGAAAGAACGGTAACATAAAGAAGTACCATCAACAAGGTAAACTGTATCTTTAGACATTGAACATTGAGAAAGTCTTGTTTTTAATTGCTTATGAGGTTAAACGGCTGGTCAATAAGTTTCAATGTTACTGGGATACACGAAAAACAGAATCTAAAGCATCCTTAAGCTTTTCTCCTGCGGAAAGATAATCATCCTTGGAAATAAACTCTAAAGCGCTCTTGGTATCGGCGAAAGCCTTTTTCCTCAAATAAAGCCGTTCGGCTTCCTGATAAAGCCGGTCGGCTTGCTTTTTCAATTCTTCATCGGGGGGATTTAAAGCAAGAACCGTCTTAAACTCTGCGACCGCTACTTCGGCGTCGCCTTCTTTAAGAGCGCGGTTACCGATATCAAAATGAAGCTTAGCTTCCTCAATAAGTTTCAAGCGTTCCTGCTCGCGTTTATAAACAAACTCCCGGGATAAACGGGCAGCCTTTTCTTCAAGCACTTCTTTGCGGACTTCGGGATAAGTCCCTAGTTTAAGCAGGTGCTGGCGTGAAACTTCCCGCCAATAATCACTAGTGTCGCCTAATAAATACCTTTTTTTCCAATATTCAGTAGCGTTTTTTATATCTCCTTTCTTTTCGTAAAGAAAGGCTAAATTAGTATAGGCACCCATATAATTAGGGTCTATTTTGAGCACTTCCTTGTATTCCTTAAAAGCCTGTTCGTCGTCGCCGAGAGCTTCGTAAACTACGCCTAAATCATTATGCACTTCGGCATAATAAGGGTCCATCTGGGCGGCTTTCTGGTAGTAAACCAAAGCGCCTTTCAGGTCACCCAGGGATTGAAGGCGGTAACCCTCCTGCCGGTAACTCCGCGCTTCATTTTTAATAGTTTCTGTAGTTTGAGGATTTTCGGCTACAGAAGGAAATAATACCGGGAAGAATAATAAGAGGCAAATCAAGAAGATTCTCATCAGTTCTAACTTTAACATAAATCAATAGTTATGTCAAGAAAATTCAAGGTTTTGGCTGTTCTTGGCCGGGTCTGGCTTCTGTTTGCGGCAGCGGCTCTGCTGGCGCGGCTTCAGTTTCTGCCTTTAAAGCTTCTTTCTCGGCAAACAGGGATTTTCCTTTTTGTTTGGAAAGATAAGTTAAAGAAATCGAAGTCACAAAGAAAAGAACAGCCAAAATTACCGTAACTTTGACAAAAAAAGAGCTGGTCTTTGTGCCAAAAATAGATTCGACGCCGCCCAAAGCTTCGACTAAACCTCCGGATCTTCCGCGTTGGATGAGAATAACGCCGATTAAGCTTAAGGCTACCAAAACATGGATTACCAAAATAAAATTATACATATTCTCTCCTTGATATTATACAGAATTCCTGATTATTCCGACAAAAGAATCCTTATCTAGCGATGCTCCTCCGACTAAAGCGCCGTCTATATCCGGCTCGCTAATTAACTCTTTGATATTCGAAGGCTTTACGCTGCCCCCGTAAAGAATCCTTAAAGACGAAGAAAGGTCCTGCGAATATTTATCTTTAATCCAGTTACGGATAAACTTCTGCACTTCTTCTGCCTGCGCGGCTGTAGCAGTCCGGCCGGTCCCGATAGCCCATACCGGCTCATAGGCGATAATTAACTTTTGGATATTTTCCGGGCTTAAATTTTTTAAACCCTCTTTCAGCTGCCTTTCTACTATGCGGATAGTCTGGTTTTTCTCGCGTTCCTCCAGAGTCTCGCCCACGCAGACTATCGGAATCAAGCCTTTGGCCTGGGCAGCTTTTATTTTCTTATTTACCCACTCGTCGGTTTCAGAAAAATACTTCCTCCGCTCGGAATGGCCGATAATCACGAAACTACAACCGGCATCTTTAAGCTGGCTAGCGGAAACTTCGCCAGTAAAGGCTCCTTCCTCTTCCCAATGTAAATCCTGCGCTCCTAATCCGATGCTCGAACCGCTTAAAGCATCGGAAACTTCTGAAAGCGCCGTATGAGAAGGGCAAACCACCACTTCTACCGTGTCTAAATCCACCAGTTCCCTCTTTAAGCCGTTAACTAACTCTAGAGCTTCTGGAATGGTTTTATACATCTTCCAATTTCCGGCGATAAAAGGTTTGCGCATTTTTTTTCCCATTATTTATCGGCCAAGGCGGCGATTCCCGGAAGGACCTTCCCTTCCAGATACTCTAGCGACGCTCCGCCGCCGGTTGAGATGTGCGACATTTTATCTTCTAAAGAGAATTTGGCTACGCAAGCTGCGGTATCTCCGCCGCCAATCACTGAAGTTGCCTTCGAAGAAGCGATTGCCTTGGCTATTTCTTGTGAGCCGCGGGAAAACTTGTCATTTTCGAAAATCCCTAATGGGCCGTTCCAGACGATGGTTTTAGCCTGGCTTATTTTATCACAAAAACTGCGGATGGTCTTGGGCCCGATATCTACACCCATAAAGCCCTGCTCTATAGACTCTGCAGAAGTTACCTTAACATTAAGAGCTTTCTCAATATCATCGGTAACTACATGGTCTAAAGGTAGGACTATCTCTACTCCCCTGCTCTTCGCTTTCTCTAATATTTTTTCTACTATCGGCATGCTTTCTTGTTCCAGGCGGGAAGAGCCGATTTGGTAGCCTTTGACTTTCATAAAAGTATAAGCCATGGCTCCGCCGATCAGAATAGTATCCGCTCGTTCAAGCATATTTTCGATGACCGGAATCTTGTCGGAGACTTTTGCGCCGCCAAGAATAAAGATGAATGGCCTTTTGGGTTTTTTCAACACCTGGTCAAAATATTCGATTTCTTTCTGTACCAGAAACCCGGCTACTGATTCCAGGTAATGCGTGACGCCTTCTGTGGAAGCATGCGCCCGGTGGGCAGTGCCAAAAGCATCGTTGACAAAAATATCGCCCAAAGAAGCTAAAGCCTTGGCAAACTCCGGGTTATTTTTCTCTTCTTCCTTATAGAAGCGTAAATTTTCCAGCATAACCACTTCGCCCGGCTGCATCGCTGAAACTTCCTTTTTAACCTCGGCTCCGACGCAATCTTTGAGCATCTTTACAGGCTTGCCTAATAATTCCGACAGGCGCAGCGCTGCCGGCGCTAAACTATATTCGGGCTTTTTTTCGCCCTGGGGCCTTCCTAAATGGCTCATTAAAATGAGCTTGGCTCCGGAAGAAACTATATATTTTATAGTTTCCAAAGCTCCTCTAATCCGATTGTCATCGGTAATCCGCCCGGACTTATCCAAAGGAACATTAAAATCAACCCGCATCAGGACGCGCTTGCCTTTTAAATTGACATCTTTGACTGTGCGTTTCATAATTAGAGCCCTTTCTCAATGATGTATTCGATTAAATCAACTATCCGGCAGGAATATCCCCACTCATTATCGTACCAGGCAATGACTTTCAGGAAATTGCCGCCGATAACTTTAGTCATTTTTGCGTCCACGGTGGAAGAAGCCGGGTAATGGTTGAAATCGACCGAAACTACCGCTTCCTCGGTATATTCCAGAATCCCTTTCATCTTCCCTAACGAAGCTTTTTTCAGCGCCTGATTAACCTCTTCAACGGTGGTATCCTTTTTCAGGGTGCAGGAAAGGTCAACCACCGAAACATTCGCCACCGGGACTCTCATAGCAAAGCCATCGAGTTTGCCTTTAAGTTCGGGAATGACCAAACCAATGGCTTTGGCTGCTCCGGTAGAAGTAGGAATCATGGAAAGCGCGGCTGCGCGGGCCCGGCGCATATCCGAATGGGGAAAATCCTGGATGCGTTGGTCGTTGGTGTAAGCATGCACGGTAGTCATCAGCCCTTTTTCGATTCCCCAGGTGTCATTAACCACTTTGGCTACCGGGGCCAAGCAATTAGTGGTGCAAGAAGCATTGGAAAGAACCTGATGGTTCTTAGGGTCGTATTTATCTTCGTTAACACCCATAACAATAGTCAAATCTTCTCCTTCGGACGGAGCAGAAATAATAACTTTCTTCGCCCCGCCTTTGGTGATGTGATTAATTGCTCCTTTAACTTCTTTGCCTTTCTTATTTATTCCGTCGTTCTTGATAGTAAATAGCCCTGTTGACTCAACCACAATTTCTGCGCCGAGCTTCCCCCAAGGCAATGCCGCCGGGTCTTTTTCGGATAAAACTTTTATCTCTTTACCGTTAACTTTAATCGTACCTTCGCCGGCACTGACATCGCCGCCGGGAAAACGCCCGTGAATAGAGTCATATTTCAAAAGATGAGCTAAAGTTTTAGCGTCAGTAAGGTCGTTCACAGCGGTTAATTCTATATTCTTAGAGTTTCTTTCTAAAATTGCCCGGGCCACCATCCTGCCGATTCTGCCAAAACCATTGATACCTACCTTTACTGCCATTTTAACCCTCCTTTAGTAATTCTGTACTTCTACTTTTTTCAAATAATTACTGGCAACCTCCGGAGAAGTGTTATTTATATAAAAACCCGTCCCCCATTCGAAGCCGGCAATTTTTGTAAGCTTAGGCATAATCTCTACATGCCAGTGATATTGTTCCTCGCGGCCTGAATTAATCGGGCTAGTATGAATAATAAAATTATAAGGCGGATTGTTCAAAGTTTTTTTTACCCTGACCAGCACCTCTTTTAAAATAAGGGCAAAATTCTCGATAACCTCCTCGGTTATATCGCTGAATTGAGCCTGGTGTTTTTTGGGCACTATAGATATCTCAAAAGGCGAGCGGGAAGCAAAGGGGCAGAAAGCGATAAAATCCCGGTTCTCACAGACTTCGCGGTGGCGGTATTCCATTTCCTGGCGCACGATATCGCAAAAAATACAACGCTCCTTGTAGCTCACATAACGGCTAAAACATTCCAGCTCCTCAATAACCCTGCGCGGCACGACCGGCAAAGAAATCAGCTGGGTGTGGCTGTGTTCTAAAGAGGCACCGGCAACCAAACCATAGTT
The DNA here is from genome assembly GCA_964577045.1 of uncultured Planctomycetia bacterium. Taxonomy (GTDB): domain Bacteria; phylum Omnitrophota; class Gorgyraeia; order Duberdicusellales; family 4484-171; genus JAHKAJ01. Next base: position 5,316 of record CAZNWL010000002.1, read on the forward strand.
TTTAAATATCAGGACGTATTTGGAACGCTCGTCTTTGCTCAAAGAGATGCTGCGGCGCTTATAAACCCGGACTATCCTTTTTACCTCCTTCACGCTTAAATCAGCAAGCTGTTTTGAATGGTCGGGAGTTTCAATAATCACCTCGTGTTCGCCGATACCGTTCATCATGTCAAACATACCTACACCGGATTTGCGCATTTCGGCCTCATTGGCTAAAGCCGGGTATTTATTCGGGACGGTGCGTGTCTGCCATCCCGGGCTATTCGGTTTAGAATCTTTCGGCCGGTCAGCGTCGACTTCGGGAGGGGTCATACTTTCTTTACCTTCGCAAAAGGGGCAAATCCCCTCTTCAGTATCAAGCTTTTCCACCGGGTAATTATCCGGGCCAAAATTCTTCTCGGTACCGATAATTACCCAGCGGGCCGTGATTGGGTCTAACCTTAATTCACCCATTTTTAGCCTCGCGTAAGAATTGTGCGGCTTCTTCGGGCGGCGTAGGGTTGATATAAAAACCCGTCCCCCATTCGAAGCCAGCAACTTGGGTAAGCCGGGGAATAATTTCGATATGCCAATGATAATCCTGGTCTATCGTGCTCCAGTAACCTGATTTAGGCCGGCGAAAAGGCGCGGTATGCAACATATAATTGTAAGGCGGGTCGGAAAGAGTAACTTTAATCTTATGTAATATTTCTTTAAAAGCCTTGGCTAAGTTATGAATTTCGTCATCGCTGATTTTACTAAAATCTGCCGAATGTTTTTTGGGTAAAATCCAGGTCTCAAAAGGAAAACGCGAAGCAAAAGGAGCTATGGCCACAAAACCATCCTTGTCCAGAATCATTCTTTTTTTGTCCCGCGCCTCCTGCAAGATCATGTCGCAATAAACACAGCGGTCTTTATATTCAAAATAACGCTTTGAGCCGTCGAGCTCGCCTTTTACGCTTTTGGGGCAGGCCGGCAGGGCAATCAATTGGCTGCGCGAATGTATGGAACCGCTTTCGCCTGCCGCCTTTCCGTGATTCTTAAAGATAAGGGCATATTTAAAATTATTATTTTTCTCAACTTCAACTATTCTCTGGCGGTACATTTTTAAAACTTGGGAAATCTCCGCAGGCTCCAACTCATCCAAAGAACTTATATGTTTGGGGCTTTCTACGATAATTTCGTGCACGCCCACTCCATTCATCATGTCGTAAATGCCATGCGGCCGTTTGTCCAGGTCTCCGGAACCGTAAAGAAGAGGCACGATACTGGGAACAGTCCTCACCTGCCAGCCTACTCCGTTAGCCTTTGCTCCTCTTGCTCTGATGGCGGAGATTTCTGCCGGCGTATACTGCTCATGGCCGGCGCAAAAGGGGCAGTCCTGGCTCGCCGCTACGGAGTTATGGTTAACCTTAAACTCTTGCGGCCTTTTTGCCCGCTCAGTGGCAATAATCACCCAGCGGCCGATGATGGGGTCTTTGCGTAATTCTGGCATGCCTTACGGTTCTATTTTTAAAAATTTCTTTTTACCGACTTTCACTACTACGCTGCCTGAAGTTAAATCAACGAGCTGTTCTTTTAAAACTTTACTGTCTTTAGCTTTAGCCGGATTGATTAAATAAAGGCTTCCTTGAGCAAGCAGACGCCGGGCCTCGTTCTTGGAAGAAACCAACCCCTGTTTATGTAAAACTTCTAAAATATCAACTTTGCTCTCCCCGGCTTTATAAACCGGCAAATCTTGCGGCAGTTCTTTCTGGGAAAAAATTTTTTCAAACTCCCGCACGGCTAAAGCCGCGGTATCTTTGTCATAGTAAAAAAAAACGATATTTTCCGCTAGGGCGAGCTTTGCCTGTTTAGGGTGTAGTTCTTTTAACTTAGCCTTGTCGCCGCTGTATAAAAGCCGGACATATTCCCACATCAACTCATCGGAAATGCTCATGAGTTTACCCACCATGGAGCCGGGGCTTTCGGTGATTCCGACATAGTTGCCCAGCGATTTTGACATTTTATTTTTTCCGTCCAAGCCCACCAGAAGCGGCATAGTCACTAAACTCTGCGGGGCCTGGCCTAAAGCTTCTTGCAGGTGGCGCCCGACCAAGAGATTAAACTTCTGGTCTGTCCCGCCGAACTCGATATCCGCCCCCAGTTTATATGAATCGTACCCCTGAATCAGAGGATAAATTATTTCTAAAAGCGTAAGCGGCCGGCCCTCTTTCAATCTCTCTGAAAAATCATCCCGCTCCATTACCCGGGCTATTGTATAAAGCGAAAGCAGCTTAAGAAATTGGGTGAGGTTCATTTTCCGATACCAGGTGCTGTTGTAAATTATTGTGGTGCGTTTACGGTCGAGAATCTTAAAGGCCTGCTTAGTATAGGTAAGAGCATTGGCTTTTATTTCCCGGCTGCTTAAAACCGGCCGGGTTGCAGTTTTTCCCGAAGGGTCGCCGATTTTAGCGGTAAAATCCCCGATGATAAAATAAACCTGATGGCCTAACTCCTGAAGCTTGCGCAGCTTAAGTAAAAGGACTGTGTGGCCGAGATGAATATCTCTGGCCGTAGGGTCAAAACCTATTTTTAGCTTGAGGGGTTTTTTCTTCCGACAAGAGTCCTTGAGTTTAGCGACTAGCTCGTCTTCAGCGATTACCTCAACTGCGTTTTCCTTAATCAGGTCTAGATGGCGGGCGAAGGCTTGCTCCACTTCATTACCCTCATAATTGCGCGGCAGGTTCGATATTTGCCGAAAGGCCGATTTTTGCTGCTCCGGGGTCAATTTTTATTATCTTAACTTTAAGTTTATCCCCGTTTTTCAAGCTGGCCATTAAATCTTTGTCCACTTCACCGGAAAAAACTAAACCTTCTAAATCCTCGTCGATTTTTACGAATATACCGAAGTTAGTAACTTTGACTACCTGGCCTTCCACTACCGTGCCCAAAGGAAACTTCTCTAAGATTTGCGGCCAGGGGTCTTTTACCAGCTGCTTTAAACCCAGGATGACTTTTTTATTGCTGCGGTCTATGCCCAAAACTTTGCATTCAGAGTTTTGAGAGCGCTTTAATACTTCCTGGGCCCGGGAAATCCTCTTGGTCCAAGATATATCTTCGTTATAAATTATTCCCTCTAAGCCGTTCTCCAGTTCCACATAAGCGCAGCCTTCTCCGAAGCCGGAAATCTTACCTCTGATAGTGCTATCGATAGTGACCAAGGTTTCTATATCGTCCCAAGGGTCTTTCTCCAGCTGTTTTATGCTCAAGGAAATCTTGCGTTCGCTGGGGTCAACGCTTATCACTTTAGCTTCTACCACATCGCCGAGAGCAAAATTATCCTGAAGGTTGATGAAACGTTTGGTCCAGGAAACTTCGCTTACATGAACCAGCCCTTCAATCCCTTTTTCCAACTCGACAAATATGCCGTAGTTCTGGATATTGGTAATCTTTCCTTTGATTACCGAATCGGGCGGAAACTCTTTCTCGATTTCTTTCCAGGGATCGGGCGTGGTTTGTTTTAATCCTAAGGAGATTTTTCCTTTTTCCCGGTCAAAACCTACTACCATCACTTGGATTTCATCGCCCACCGCCACGATTTCCGAAGGGTGGCTAATCTTTTTCCAGCTCATATCGGCAATATGCAACAGCCCGTCCACGCCGCCCAGGTCGATAAAAGCTCCGAAATTAGTTATGCTTTTTACCCGGCCTTTCATCAGTTTTCCTTCTTCGATATCTTCCCAAACTTTTTTGCGGAAAACTTCCTTTTCGGCTCGCAGCGCGTCACGGCGGGAAACAATGAAGCTTCCCTTAAGCTTGTTCATCTTCACGATTTGAAACTTAAAGGCTTGCCCAAGTATTTCTTCATCGTTCATATTCCTGAAAGAAGATAAACTCTGCGGCAGGAAGCCTTCTACGCCAAAAGTATTCACGATAAATCCGCCTTTCACTTTGCGGATGACCGTGCCTTCAACTATATCGCCTTCGTTGTAACTGTTAGATAAGGTATGCCAGCCTCTGGTTTCGCAGGCCTTGCGGAAGGAAAGGACGATTTTGCCGTCTTCGTCTTCAACCGTCTCTACGTAGACGTCTATCTCCTGGCCTTCTTTAGGCTCGACGCCCTTGAACTCGTCGTGCAGGATTATCCCCTCGGACTTATAACCCACGTCAACAACTACCTCGGTGGGGTTAACGGTGATAACCTTGCCCTTGATAATTTCGCCTTCGCTTATCTCCTTAATCGACTCAAAATAAGCTTTGCTTAACTCTGTCTGACCGCTACTCATCCTAAAATCTCCTCTAAACTAAAACGCCTTTTTGGCAGATAGTTTACCTTAAATTAATCCCGCAATTATCTCTTAAATCGCTGGCTTTGTCAAAGGTTTTTTATGGTCTCGGCTGTCTTTATGGCAATGGTTTCATAGATGTCATCTTCCTTTATATTATCTACACGTTTAAAGGTAACTTCTATCCGGCCGGGGGATAAAAACTTGGCCCCCCGGGGAAGAATTTTATCGGTCCCGGTAATCTTGGCGGCAATTATCGGCACTTTTGCCCTTTTAGCCAGAAAACCCACGCCGAGGTTAAGCTCATCAAAACTGCCCCCTCGGGTTCCTTGGGGGAAAATGAGCAGGGATTTGGCCTTAAGTGTTTTTAAAGCAGTGCGCGTATTGGCAATATCGGCTTTGCCGCGCTTTATCGGAATAACCCCCACCCGTTTAAAATACCAGATAGCTATAGGGTTTTTAAACAGCTCTTCTTTGGCTAAAAAAGCGACTTTATAAGGCGAGCAAACAGCCATGAGCGGCGGATCCAGATGGCTTAAGTGGTTAGAAGCCAGAATAAAAGGGCTGCCGCAGTTAAACGCTTCTCTGCCGCGAATTTTGAGCCTGAAGAATATTTTGAAGATGGCATAGCAGATTGCGGTTGATATCCTATAGAGCATAAATCATTTTCTTGCCTAAGCTAAGAAGCTCTTCGGCTTCTTTCTTACTTTTAGCTTCGGCATAAATGCGCACTATCGGCTCGGTGCCGGATTTTCTAAACATCAGCCAAGAATTGGAAGCCATCAACTTTATTCCGTCAAGAGTGTTTACCCGTTCTACTTTTTTTCCGCAGATATTTTTGGGCAGTTTCAAATCGTCCAGGCCTTTTCTAAGGCTCTTTACGGAAATAGCCGTGCGGCTATAATAATAACGGCCGAATTGGCGGTAAAATTGACTTAACAAAGCGTCAAATTTTTTCCTCTCATTGGCAATCATCTCTAAGATTAAAAGAAAAGCCGCAGAACCGTCCCGCTCGGGGATGTAGCCTCTAAAACCGATTCCTCCGGCTTCTTCTCCGCCGATAGCAATCAGTTTTTCCTGAAATAGATTAGAGATATATTTAAAACCAACTGCGGTCTCATAACAGGCTACGCCCAAAGAAAGCGCGACTTTATCAATGACGTTACTGCCCACGACAGTTTTGCCGATTCCTCCCTGCGCCTTACGGTTCTTGATACTATGCACTGCTAATAAAGGCAAGATTACCTGGGCATTGGTATAATTGCCCCGGGAATCAAACATAGCGATGCGGTCAGCGTCTCCGTCTAAAACTACGCCTAAATCATATCGGCCTTTTTTCATCTCCTGCGCCATATCTTTTAAGTTGCTTTCCACCGGTTCGGGATTAAATCCGCCGAAAGAAGGGTTAAATTCATTATGCAGGTAGCCGATTTTTATCCGGCTCTTTCCCAAAACTTTTTCCGCAAAATTGTCTCCTGAACCATACATCACATCGACTAAAACTTTCAGCTTAAGATTTTTAATCTTTTTCAAATTTACGAATCTTTGTAAAAATTTAATATACTCCTTAGTTAAATCCCGGACTGACAAAAGCTTTATTTTCCGGGCTTGCGCTTCGTCAAGAAAACGCACCTGACTTTTATGCAACAAAGCTTCTACCTTGTCGGTAATAACTCTGTCGGCTGAACCGCCCTGGGGGGTTTTAATCTTTAACCCGTTGAATCTAGCCGGGTTATGAGAAGCAGTAATCATAACCCCTAAGTCGTATCGGGAATAGAGGCAATGAAAGCTTACTACCGGCGTAGGCACATCCCGGTCAGAAAGAACGGCTTTTATCTTATTAGCGGCTAAAACTAAGCTTACTGTCGTGGCGAATTCTTTAGATAAGAAACGGCGGTCATAGCCGACCACAACCTTTTTTCCCTTCTTTCTAGAAGTGCGGTTAAGATAATCTGCTATGGCCTGTGAAACAATCTTAACGTTAGCAAAGGTAAAATCTTCGCCAATCACCGCCCGCCATCCGTCAGTGCCGAATTTAATCATCGCCTGTCTCCTATTTCGCATAAAGTTTATGTTTAGCAATATAATCGCTGACTTCCCGGGGAAGAAGGTATTTTACCGAAAATCCTTTTTTTATCAAGGCCCTGATATAAGAAGAAGCAATGCCCATCTGAACGATATTAAGCGTGATGAACTTGTCCTTCTTCTTTAAGGGAAAAGCCCGCCTTTTAGCTACCACTATTTTTACTGCCCTTTTTAACTCCGAGAAATATCTCCAGCTGGGAAAATCATTGGCTAAATCCGAGCCTACGATAAGATAAAAATCCGAATGAGAATATTTGCGCTTCAACTCTCTTACCGTATCGATAGTATAAGAAACGCCTCCCCGCCTGATCTCTAAATCCAAAACAGAAAAGCGCTTATCCTTGCCCACGGCAAGTTTAACCATCTTCAGGCGGTCGCGGCTTTCTACATTGTAGCTTTCCTTATGCGGCGCAATGTTGGTAGGAATGAAAAATATCTTATCCAGCCCTAATTTCTGATAGACTTCCTGGGCTAAAATAATGTGGCCGATATGCGGCGGATTAAAAGTCCCGCCTAAGATGCCGATTTTTTTCTTCATTGGCGGATTTGGCCGTCTCCTTCGGCTATCCACTTATACGTAGTAAGTTCTTCTAAACCCATCGGCCCGCGGGCATGCAGTTTATCCGTAGAAATACCAATCTCGGCGCCCAAACCGAACTGATAGCCGTCGCTAAAACGGGTCGAAATATTTACGAAACAGCAGGCAGAATCGACTTCTTTGGTGAATCTCTTTGCGTTATTTATATCTTTGGTGATAATACTATCGGTATGGTGCGAGCCGTAAAAATTTATATGAGCGATTGCTTCGTTGATATCGGAGACGACTTTTATCGCCACGATCAAATCCAGATATTCAGCAAACCAATCTGCGCTCTTGGCTCTCTTGATCCCCTTTAATATCCGATAAGTTTTCCTATCGCCTCTTATTTCTACTTTATATTTATCAAATTCTTTCTTCAACAAAGGGAGGAATTTCTTGGCTATATCTTTATGCACTAAGATTTTCTCAACCGCATTGCACACCGAAGGCCTTTGCACTTTTGCATTTATCGAAATACGCAGGGCTTTTTTTATGTCGCATTTTTTATCTACAAAGATATGGCATACCCCCTTGTAGTGTTTTATTACGGGAATTTTAGAAGCGGCAGCGACTTTACGGATTAAGGCTTCTCCGCCTCTAGGAATAACTAAGTCTATATTTTCATTTTCGCGCAGCAGCAAGTCAACTATTCTATGGTCAGGTTTATCAATGATAAAGAAAGGCTCAAAACTTATGCCGCTTGCATCGATTGCCTTTTTTAAAACTTTTCCTATGGCCTTATTTGAATTTATAGAGTCTCTGCCGCCGCGCAGTATTGCCGCGTTTGAAGATTTAAAAAGAAGGCCGATACAGTCGCTGGTTACATTGGGCCTGGCTTCGAAAATTATCAGGACAACACCGATAGGGGTCCTTACTTTCTTAAGTTTTAACCCATTCGGCCTCTTAGTGTTAGCGATAACCTTTCCCACTGGGTCCTCGAGTTTCGCCACTGCTTTTAAAGAACCACTCATTTCTTTTAAGCGTTTCTCGTTAAGCGTCAAACGCTCGATAAAACTCTTTGGCAACCTGTTCTTCACGGCATTTTTTACATCTTTTGCGTTTTCTTCAAGGATAAATTTTTTATTTGCCAGCAGGCTGCCAGCCATTTTAACTAAGATAGCGTTTTTCTTTTTGCTGGGCAGCTTGGCTAAGGCGTAGCTGGCAATTTTTGCTTTTTTGGCTAAACTTTTTACAAATTTTCTCATACTTAGTCTTTAGCCACGAAATTGTCCCGGTGTATCGCTTCTTTCTCGAACTTCTTACTGCGGCAGTTGATTAGTTCCTGTGCGGAATAATTAACCAAGCCGCAGCCTAAGATATTTCTACTTTCATCCAAAACTTCTACGCAATCGCCTCTTTTAAAATCCCGCTCGGCCCTGATTATCCCTACGCAAAGCAGGCTCTTTTTGCGGTTTAAAATTGCTTCTTTTGCGCCGGCATCAATGATAATGGCGCCTTTGGGTTTTTTGCTGAAAGCTATCCATCTTTTTCTGGCTTTATTTTTTTTCGAAGCCGGCAAGAATAATGTCCCAATGGTTTTTCCTTGGGCGATATGGCAAATAATTCCTTTTATCCGGCCGCAGGCAATAGTAGTTTTTATTCCGGAAGCAGTAGCAATCTTAGCGGCTTCGAGTTTAGTAAACATTCCTCCACTGGTATGGGTTTTATCTTCAATTCTCGCTAAAGATAAAATCTGGGCATTGATTCCAGAAACTTCTTTAACCACTTTTTTCCCATCCAGCAAACCCTCTACATCGGAAAGTAAAATCAGCTGCTCGGCTTCTACTAAATTTGCCACTAACGCAGAAAGGCGGTCATTATCGCCAAACTTAATCTCTTCCGAAGAAACAGCGTCGTTCTCATTAATTATCGGCACTGCCTTTAATAAAAGCATATGTTCAATAGTTTTACGAATATTAATGAAGCGTTCCCGGTGCTCAAAATCATCCCAGCTCAAAAGAATTTGGCCGCAGGTTAAGCCCAATTTCTTAAACTGGCGGTTAAATTCATCCATCAAAATAATCTGGCCCAAAGAAGAAATAGCCATCAACAAATGCATATCAGCCGGTTTTTTCTTATGCCCCAAAGCATGCAAGCCGCAGGCAATCGCCCCGGAACTTACTAAAATTACCTTTATGCCCATGCGCTCAGCTAGAAGGACATCCTTAGCCAGCTGGCCGACTAGCTTAGAGTCTAAATTCCCTTGTGGAGCGATAACGCTTGAACCGACTTTTACTACGATCTTTCTCATGATTCAGACCTGCCTAATATTTTAAACAATTGCCTTTTCAAAGCTGCCGGTTTTAATTTCTTTACCTTCTCCTTTTTATCTATTGTATCAATTTTAACTGACAAGTAAACCCCTTCCTCATTCCGGTCTCTAGCCAAGCAGATAATTTTTTTCCCTTGCAAAAGAGAAGCATCGTAATTCTTTATCGCCTCTAATATCTCTTTAAAATCAAGCCCGTCAGCGCTTAATAAGATAACGGCTTTACTACGCAAAATCTGATTTAAAAGTGAGTTTTTCTCCTGGGAGCTGTCTCTTTTTAACCGGGATAAGGGCGGCGTATCTAAAACCATAAAGCGCTCTAAGCCGATTTGGGCCGGCGCCCACATGCAGGAAGTAGTGGTAAAAGGATAATCTGCTACTTTTTGTTTTTGCCCGGTCAAAGCATTGAACAAAGTGGTCTTGCCGCTATTGGCAAAGCCTACAATCGCCAGGTCATTAACGATGCGGTAATCTAAAACGACTTCCCGCTCTTGGCCGGCTTGAGGTTCCACAGTATAATCACGTTTAAAACTGCCTAAGCCTCCCCGGCCGCCGCGGCAAAGAAGAAGTTCGCTGGATAGCTCCACTAAATCGGCAATAAGCTCGTTTCCTTCAATAACTCTTGTCCCTTGAGGGACATAAACAATGAGGTCTTCGGCGTCTTTTCCTTTTTTGTGCTTTCTTGCGCCCGGCTCTCCCGGTTGAGCAGCTAAGACTTGTTTGCCTTTAAAGTTTTTCAAATCATAGATATGCGGGCTGACTTTAAGGATGACTGAACCGCCTCTTCCGCCGTCTCCGCCAAAGCCTACGGTTTTAACTGCCGAGAGGGAAAGCATGGCCGGGCTGCCTCTTCCGCCGGAGCCTGCTTTGAATAAAACTTTTGCCCTATAAAAAATCACTTTATTGGGATTGGTATCAAGAAGAAGCTAAAGCAATGCGGGTAATGGCGAGATTGGTATAAATTTGGCGATGCCCCTGCTTTCTACGATATTTTTTCCGGCGCTTAGCCTTAAAAATAACCACCTTTTTAGCTTTGGCTTCGCCTTGGATTTCGGCTTCCACATGCGCCTTTTCCACGTAGGGGGCCCCGACTTCCGTCTTTTTATCGTCGGATAAAAGCAAAACTTTATCAAAGGATATTTTGCCTTTCTTCTCCTTAAGGCGCTCAACTTTTATCTGGTCGCCTTTTTTGACCAGATACTGCTTTTTGGCTATTTCTACTATTGCCAACATGGGCTAGATATTAACATATGCTCTAAACTCCGTCAAGCGAAAAAATGCGCTGGAGCCAAGTCTATAACCTCTTTGACTTCTACCTCGATAAGGTATTTTGGCTGGGGGAATCCGGCTTCGGGGTGCCTCGAAGAACCTTTATTTTGCCTAATATTTCTAATCAGCCGTTTGGATATCCGCTTAATCAGCCTCTCTTCCCATTCTCTTATAACGTGCTCCTGAAAATCTTCGCGGTTCACGATGCGAGCAGTCCCTTTTAGGGCAAAACCGCTGAATTCATGCTCATCCACGGCAGTTATAGTTATGGTAGGATTTTTTTTGAGATTATTGAAAGTTTTTGCGTGATATAAATCAATAAGATAAACTTTATTGCGGTCGGCGCCGATAATGCCCTTGGCCGAACAATGTATCGTCCCTCGAGGATCAAGAGTAGAAACAATGACAAATCCCTGGCGGTGAAGAAATTGAATAATAGAATCGGTAAGTTTTCCCATGGGTTGGCTAAATCCCTAGAAGAGCGTTGATTCTTTCTTTATCAAAACCAATCACTATCTCGCCGCCAATCACAATGGCTGGAACGCCCATCTGGCCGGTGAGCCTCACCATTTCTTCTCTGGCTAAAGTATCTTCCCCTACATCAAAATTCTGGTAGGAAATATTATTTGCATCAAGGTATTCTTTGGCCATGCGGCAATAAGGGCAGGTTTGAGTGGAATATATTTTTACTTCCATAAATCTCTTTTGGCCAGATTAAGTTTAGTCAAATGCTTCTTTTCATCGCCGATGATTTTGTTGAAAATATCGAGTTTATCCGGAACAATATAATTTTTTAAAGCTGAATAAACCAAAATCGACTCTATGGTGACGTAGATGGCGAACTCAACTGCTTCCAAGTCCGAGACAAACAGCTCCCGGGTCTTTCTAACGATTATCTCTTGAGTGTAGCGAAAACTGGGAATTATTTCGCCTAAATAAGCGTCATATTCGCCAGAGCTAAGTTCGTAAATAACATAGGCTTCGCTATCTTGGGTCATCTCCTTTAACACTTTGCTATGTAGCTCGCTATCCTGGCTCAAATAATCCCAAAGGTTTTTGAGGCTTCCGCTTGACTTCAAACTTAAAGCCTCATACAATTTCTTTGAGCTTTCTTTGACTTTCAAGGCGATTTCTAAAACTTTCTGCGGTTCGAAATGTTCGGTCATAAATCGTATCGCTTAGATTCCGGTATGCTCGATAGTGCGTTTTAGGCCTTTGAGTTTAGCCAGATGGTTTTTTTCTTCGTCGATAATCTTGTCCAAAACTGCCAGCCTATCCTTCTTTATGTACTCCCGCAAAGCCGAATAAGTAAGGATGGATATTTTCTCCACGGAAATGCCGAAATTAACTGCCTCTATATCGCTTGAGAATTCTGCCTTAATGTGTTTTTTAATCAAATCCTGCGTAAAAACATATTCGGAAGCAATCGCCCTAAGGTAAGATTCATGTTCCCCCGGGGAAAATTCAACAATCAGGTAATTTTTCTGGTGAGAAAGCATCTCCTGAAAAGTCCGCTGGTGAGCTTCTTCCTGTTGTTTCAAATAAGCCCAGATTTGGCGAGCCTGGGAATCCTGGCTTTTAAGTTCCAATAGCGCATAAAGGTCTTTCCCGTTTCTCTCAACCTCCACGGCTATTTTTAAAATTTCTCCGGGGTTGTAATTTTCCAGCATAATTAATCCTCTTTTAGTCTGGTTTTTATTTTCTCGGCTACTGCAGAAAGAGAAGCCAAATCTTTTTCGTCAGGCACGTATTGGAAGTAGCTGCCTTCGGCGATTAACTCTACTCCGGATTGTTTTAAAACCTCCTCCAACTCTTTAAAGCTGGCCCGAGCCCAGCCATAAGAGCCAAAAGTGAAGCCAAAGCGGTTTTTCAACTTCAAACCTTTAAGATAAGTTAGGAAACCTGCGACTGACGGAAGCATTCCGTTGTTAAGCACAGGGCTTCCGACAATAATCGCTTTGGCTGAAACGAGGTCAGCGACAACGTCAGAAATATGGTTAAACTGTAAATTCGAAAGCTTGGCCGGAATATTCTCCCGGTCCAAAAGTTCGTAGATACGCAGAGCTATTTTTTCGGTAGAATGCCACATACTGTCATAGACAATAACTGCCTGTTCACTAAGCCTGTTATTAGCCCATTTATCGTAAAGCTCGATAATCGTTTCAATCTGGGGGGTTTTACGCCAGATTAAACCATGGGCAGGCGAGATAAACTCCATTTTCAGGGACTGCAGGTTTTCCAAAGCTTTGATTACCTGGGAGCTGTAAGGCATAACAATATTCGCGTAATATTTGGTGGCTTCCCGGAAAATTATATCTGCGCCCACCTCGTCCACAAAGCGTTCTGCGCTCGCATAATGCTGGCCAAAAGCGTCGCTGGAAAATAACATTTTTTGCTCTTTAAGATAAGTTACCATCGAGTCCGGCCAATGGACCATGGGGGTTAAATAAAACTGTAAACTGCGTTTTCCGAGAGAAATACTGTCGCCGGATTCGACGACTTTAAACTTCCAGTTTTTCTTAAAATGCTTTTGCAGGCCTTCTTTGCCTTTAGGCGAACAGACTACCTCGGCCTGGGGGCAAAAATCCAGCAACTGGTCGATTGCTCCAGAATGGTCCATCTCGGTATGATTAGAAACAATATACTGAATTTTCGAGGGGTGGATTATTTCGGAAATCCTGCGCAGCATATCTTTAGCGCCGTAGCTTTTTACCGTATCAATCAGCGTAGGCTTATCGTCCAAAATAAGATAAGCATTATAAGTTGTGCCGTAAGGGGTAGAGTAGCCGTGAAAACTGCGTAAATCCCAGTCAACATAGCCTACCCAATAAACATTTTCTCCGATTTTAACCATATTACCTATGATTTTACCATATAAGAGGCTGAAGACAATACCTTCTGCTTGATTTCTATGGCAGCTAAAAGAGATAAGAATGATTTTTCAAAAGCAGTTAAGCCGTCTTTAAGGAGCCGGCCGCAAACCAGGTTTAAATCGATACCCAGATTTTTTAAGTCAAAAACCACCTTGAGGGCTTCTGACGCATCCGCAGTCAAAGCCTCTTTTACCCGGCCATGGTCAAGAAAGGCCGAAAAAGTTTCTTCGGGAAGGGTGTTGACCGAATTTTTTGCGATTAGTTCAACGACGTATTTGATATCGCTGTAAGCCGGATTTTTAGTTGAAGTCGAAGCCCACAATACCCTCTGAATGTTGGCGCCTTTTTCTTTCAAACTCTTAAATTCTGGGGAAGCTAAAATAGCAAGGTACTCCTTATAAATAACTTTTGAGTTTGAAACGGCAGCTTTGCCTTTGAGCCGTTCTAATTCTTGTTTTTTTCCGGAATCAAAAATGCTATCCGCAATCTCCGATAACTGTGCATCTACCAACGTATCTATCCGGCTGACAAATACGCTGGCTACTGAATGCACTTTCCGGATATCTCCTCCTGAATCAAAAAAACGCTTTAAGCCTTTTGCATAGGCCCGAAAACTCCCTAGATACTGCTCGGAAGAAAAAATAAGAGTCACATTAACATTTAGGCCCCGGCTGACCAGCTCTTCTACCGCAATAAAGCCTTCGTCAGTAGCCGGGATTTTCAGCATCAGATTAGGCCGACTTACCTTATTATAGAGCCGCAAACCTTCGAGCACGGTCCTTTTGGCATCATTGGCGAGTTTTGGATTGACCTCGAGGCTCACATAACCATCTAAACCCTTGGTCTGCTTATAGACTTTCAAAAAGAGGTCGCTGGCATCCTGAATGTCTTTAATGGTTAACTCATCGTAGATTTCAAAAGTTGACTTTCCGTTCTTAGCCAGCTTTGAAATATTCTGGTCGTAAATACTGCTTAGGCCAATAGCCTTTTCAAAAATAGTGGGGTTAGAAGTTAAACCCCTTAAACCTTTGGCAATCATCTCTCTTAATCTACCGCTCTCGAGCAAAGAACGGTTGATATTATCCAGCCAAGCGCTCTGCCCAAATGAGGAAAGTCCGTTGATTGATGTTTCTGGCATAAAGATTTGCCTCCTTTATTCCTTCCCCGATAAAAGTTCCTTAAGGCTAATAGTAAAAACGGTTATTAAATTGTCTTTGCCCAGATTCTGGGGGTTGGCATCCTTATGCAACATGATTTTGATAGACTGCCAGGCGTTTAACTTATACGCTTCGACTGCGACAACATAAGTGGCGCCGAGGTTTGCGTCAACATTTAAAAGATAGGGAGAATCGCCCAAACCAGTAAGCGGCTCGGATGGCGAAGCTTTAGCCAGCCAAACCGTATAGACGCTGTCTGGTTTTAACCCTTCGACTTTGAAAATAATCCGGTTTTTCCCTCCGTAATATAAATCCTGGTTTAAAGAAACGGTGGCCTTGGCGCCCGGATGTGAAGCGTCTGTGGCTACAGTAACTGTTATGTTTTCGCAAAATCCTATCCGGGATAATCCAAAAATTAAAAATATGATTAGGGCGATTTTAGCGGCTTTCATTTAAAAATTAAATTAGCGATAAATCCCAAAACAATCACCTGCGGCAGGGATATTATCGTCATGGCCAGAGCAGCCCGCCGGCCCAGATTATGCCAAATAAGGCCGATTTCAGTATAGTCAGTAACTACTCCGGCCATTAGAAAAACGAAGCTATTGCCTAAAGCACGGGTCTGGCGGAAGATTTCAAAAGCCATGGGAGCAGAGCCTTCGGAGCAAACCTCTATTATTGTAGCCACAAGTAAAGTAACCAAAAGGCCTAACATGCTCGGCCCCATATAACTATGAAATATATGCGAAGGAATATAAGCTCCGGCTAAACTGGCCAAGCCAGTTCCGATTAAAATCCACCAAAGCACCATATCTGCCAAGGAAACTGCCCCCCGGTATATTCCTTTAAGGTCTAAAATAAGCTGCTGCCAAGAAAAACGATACGCTTTAAGCCTCCTTTTGAAATCTTCCTTGATCGAAAACTCTTTGTTAACCTCTGCGGTAAATTTATTCGTCTCAATGATTTTTTTGCGTTCCAAGAATTGGAAAATCAAACCAGTGGTAATAGCGACTGCGATTGCCGATAAAATAATATAAAAAGCCTTTAAGCCAAAGAAACCGATAAGCATGATAGTTAAAACCATATTCGCCCAGGGAGAAGCCAAAAGAAAACTTATCACGCTTGCATTCGATGCGCCTTTTTTATGCAGCTGGATAGAAAGAGCAAGGATTCCGTGCGAACAGACGCTCATCAAAAAACCTAAAAGGACGGAATAAAAAATCGTCCGTTTTCCGGGATGGGCCAAGATTAAAGAGATATATTCGCGAGGTATGTAATATTCGATTATCCCTCCCAAAAAAAGCCCCAAGGTTATCGCCCACCAGATAGTCTTAAAATAGGCCAAAAAGCTTTCGCGGAAAGGGACTAAAATCGGCATGAAGGCCGACAGGCCAATCAAGCCGACTAATACGCTTGAGACAATAAATGTCTTATTGACGTAAAATGGGCGCCTGGAGCAGCAGTTTAATAATTCTCGCATAAAAGCTCGTAATAGCTCTGGGGATGCGCACAAGCCGGACAATTATCCGGAGCAACCTTTCCTTCATGGACATAACCGCAATTGCGGCATTTCCATTTTACCACCGTATCTTTTTTAAACACCTTTTTTTCTTTAACATTTTTAAGCAGTTTACGGTATCTCTTTTCGTGTTCTTCTTCTACTTCGGCTATCTCTCTAAAAACATCGGCGATTTCGCCAAACCCTTCTTTGCGGGCAACGCCTTCTGCTTCCTTATAGAGTTTAGTCCACTCTAGGTTTTCTCCTAAAGCAGCAGCTTCTAAATTAGCTGCGGTATCGCCAATGGCCCCCGCAGGGTAGCTGGCCTGAATTTCTACCTCGCCGCCTTCTAAAAATTTAAAAAATCTTTTGGCGTGCTCTTTCTCATTATCAGCAGTCTCTAAAAATATTGCGGCTATCTGCTCAAAACCAGCATTCTTTGCCACCGAAGCAAAATAAGTGTAACGGTTCCTGGCTTGTGACTCTCCGGCAAAAGACGCTAAAAGATTTTTCTCGGTTTTACTTCCTTTAATCGATTTACTCATGATTTTACCCCCTTTAGGCGACTTGTTCGACCTCTTTGACTTCCGGGACTGCTTCCTTAAGCCTTTCTTCTATGCCCAGCTTAAGAGTATAGGTGCTCATCGGGCAGGAGCCGCAGGCTCCTTTTAAACGTAGTTTCACCACGCCTTCGGCAGTAACATCCACCAGCTCAACATCTCCTCCGTCAACCTGAAGCATTGGCCTGACTTCTTTCAAAAAATCTTCCACTTTTTCTCTTAACATATTTCCTCCCTGCCTGCCCAGTTATCCAGAGCCATTGACTGTTATTGTAACAAATTCTTTAAACGTTTTCAAAAGATAGTTAATTATCCTTGAAAACAAACTTTCTGGTATGTTACATTTAAGTGCCCAGAAACAAAAATGAGAGGGGCTTCCAGTATCTGGAAGGGGCTCCAAGCCAAGTGCTTTGAGAGCAGAAACCCCTCTCTTTTTTTACCTTTTACAGTTAATTCAAGCGATTTTTGGCAGGGGCGGGAAAATCCGTTCTAGAAGCTGGGAAAGCGCTTTTTTACCTTCCGCGTTAATCTCCACGAATTTGAGGCCGGCTGAATAACGTTCGGAAAGCCTCTCCTTATTGCACCAGACGAGTTTGGCTTTTAAATCCACCACTGTATCAATCAGGTTAACGTGTACTTTCAGGAGGCTGTTTTTGGGGATAAAATCAGAACTAATAATCTTTATGCCGCCTACGCTCAAGTCCTTGCAAACCGTGCAAAAGTATTTGGAGCGAGAAAGAGGCTCGCACTCAACCGGGAAAGATATGCCTGCCCGAGGATTTGACCTTCTTTCTTCTAAACTCTTATCTGCCATGTTTTACTATCGCTTTTATTCCAAATGGTTATAAAAAATAACCCGAACCCGTGGCTTTTAAAGACAACAAGTTCGGATTTCGCTTTAATATAACATATTTATTTTAGCTTTTCAAGCTAAATAGAGAAATTTTTTGATTTTTATAAGTAGCTGATTGTTAAGGGGTAGAAAAAGAAAATCAATTAGCGGGGATAAGAATGACTTTTCCGGCAGTAAGCTTATTTGAATCTTCAATTATGCCTTTATTCAACTCATAAATTTCCTTCCAGCGGTTGCCATCGCCCAACTCTGATTGGGCAATTTTCCACAGTGAGTCGTTTTGCTTAATAGTATACTGGCGTAAATCTCCCTGGGTAGCTTGCGGCTCTCCTGTTTTCAGGGATTCCGAGCCAGACTCTTCTTGGCTGCCCAGCTTAGCCTTCTGAGCTTCCTGCTCAATAGGAATAATAATTACTGTCCCGGCTTTAAGCTTATCAGGGTTAGGAATCCTTTCTTTATTCAACTCCCAGAGGTATTTCCAGCGGTGGCCGCCGCCGAGAAACCGCTGGGCGATTTTGGACAAACTATCGTTCTTTTTAACCGTGTATTCCATAGTGGAAACTTCAACTTCGGATTCAACCGGCTCATCCTTTTCGACAACGTATTTGCCTTTTTCAACCTCAACAGCTCCTGGTTCAGGAGGGGTTTCGCCGGAATAGGGAATCATTACCTCTTCAACTTCGGCAATCATAAACTGGGCATTCCGGTCTTTTTGCATCCCCACCAAATCGTTAATCGGGGCTACGGCATCGAGCTTGCCCCGGCTGACTATGCGTACGCGTTCCGGGGCTATGCCCTGGTCAACCATATATTGCTTTACCACCTCTGCCCGTTCCTGGCCTAGCTTAAGGTTATAGCCTTCAGAGCCTCTCTGGTCGCAATTTCCGGTAATTAAAATATCGGCTTGAGGGTTTTTAACCAAAGTCTTTACTGCTTTTTCCAGTATGAGCAGATGGTCGTTTCTTAATTCGGCCTTATCGTAATCAAAATAAATCTTTACGTTTTTGATTATTTTTTTAATTAACAAAGATGGCCTTAATTCCTGCGGCTGGGGAGGCGGGAGCTCATCGGCTTTATAATCAAAGATTACTTTCCAGACATAAATATAACCGCGGTTGCCCCAAGGCTTGATTTCTCCCGGGTTCGTTGGCCACCACCAGTAACCGCCACGCTCATCTTTTACCGGGCCAGGAGTAGCATCGGTGGGCCACCATTGGAAACGCTCCTGCAAAGCTTCTAACTCTTTCTGTCTTTTCTCTTCTTTGGTCTGGGCAGAAACTTTTAGACAGAAAACCAGAACCGAAATGCTTACTAAAACCGCTAAAATTATCTTTACTTTAAATACGCCCCTAACTTTTCCCATGTCTTCTTACCCACCATGCCGTCGGGTTTTAAGCCGTTTTGTTCCTGAAAACTCCTGATAGCTTTTCGGGTATTTTTGCCGATTTTCCCATCGATTTTTCCGGAATAAAAGCCGGCATTTTTAAGGGCCCGTTGAATATTTTTGGGGGTAGCCGCAGAAGCCAGCACAGTTTTTGCTGCAGCAGAACTTGCCTCTTTAGGCGTTTCTAAAGATTCTTCTAAATTGCGGATATCCTGGTCTTTCGCTTCAACTTCCTTTTCCAACTCATTGATACGTACCTGTAACTGCTCTATCTCCTGGTTTTGTTTGCTTTTATGGCTTGCTGCACAGCCAGAAAAACCTACCAGCAATAATCCGACCAAAATAATTCTAAGCACCATTTGATCTAACCTCCTTTACTATATTTCGCATTCCCCTATTAATACCTTGAGGAGTATGATACCTCACTCTGGTGTTTTTGCAAGAAAAATAATACCCTCTTTATCTGGCCTCGGCGAAATCCATCTCAAATTTCGTCGATATATTGCGCTTCATAAAGAAGAAAATAACTAAAGCCAAGCATTCAATAAGAATAATTGCCGAAATAACCAGAAATAGCGAGCGGTCATACAAAAATCCCAATAAAGCGCTTCCTAAAAAGACTGCCAAGCCGTAGCTGGTATTAAAAAAACCATATCCTGTGCCGCGCTTGCTTAAAGGGGTAATATCGGCAATCGCCGAACGCATAATGGTCTCATGGATACCCATAACTATACCCCAGAAAAGCACGCCCAAGATTACCAAAAGTTTGTGCCTAGAAAAAACCAGTATAGCCATTAAAACTGTTGCCAAAGGAATAAACACTAATAAACTTAAACCGGCATGGTAATTCTTTTTACGTTCTTTTATTACGTCGTAAAACTTTCCTATAGACAAAGCAGCCACAGCATCAATCGCCATAGCCAGAGCATAATACAAAGGAATCTGGGCATCGGAAAGGATATCTACAGATTTAAAATGGAAAGCCAAGAGGGGAAAACTAAAGAAACCAAGAGTAGTCGCAAAAGTGAATAAGGTATAGAGCCAAAAAACGCGGGATAGCTTTTCGGAAACTTCTGCTTTTTTTAGGCTCGGTTTTGACTCACCGCGGCTAGGAATGCTGCGGTAGGAAACTGCTAAACATACTATAACCAATAAGAAAGGTAGCCAAAGAAAACTATATCCTTTTTGATAAGCAGTTATTCCTACTTTTCCCTGGCCGAGAGATGCAAAGAATACCACAAAAATAAGCGGCCCGGCAATTGCGCCGATCTGGTCCATAGCTTCATGCAAGCCAAAACCAAAACCTGTGCCCACCTCTGCGCTAGCCTGTGAAAGTATGGTGTCCCTTGCCGGGTTACGGATAGCCTTGCCGATTCTTTCTATAGCGATGAACAAACCGGCGACCTGCCAAACTCCGGCCAGCGAAAGCAAAGGCACGCTGACCAACAAGGCATATCCCAGAAAAGTCAAAAACCAATATGATTTGGTTTTATCGGAAAGGTAACCTGTAATCAAACGCAGGGCATAACCTAAAAATTCGCCAATACCGGTAATCAGGCCTAAAGTAACCGCATTGGCCCCCAAGAGTTTTAAATAAGGGCCGTTAATACTGCGGGCTCCCTCATATACGATATCGGCCAAAAGGCTGACTAAGCCAAAAAATACTATTAAGCCTATGGCTTTTCGTCTTAAATCTATTTTACCTACCGCCCCACTATTGACTTTCATGGTTGCTATTCCTTGATTTCCTCAAACTGGTCCTTATTTACGCCACATTCGGGGCATACCCAATCATCGGGTAAATCCTGAAAAGCTGTCCCTGGCTTTATCCCGTTATCCGGGTCGCCTTTCTGGGGATCGTAGATATAGCCACAAACCAAGCAACGGTATTTAGTTAACGCCTTATCGCTCACGTAACTTTCCTCCTTCTTTATACGGCTTCTGCCAGTACCTTCTTAATATTTGCATCAACGTCTATGCCTTCTTTTTTAAAAACCGTTAACTTTTGTTCAAAAGTAGGAGCTTCTTTCTTGTAAAATACACCGAGAGCTATAGCTGCATCGTTATGATAATTCCACTCCCGTATTTTATTCAGCGCTGCGTAATAATCTTCCGGGTTATGCTCTTTCAATTCGTATACCCGTTTATCGTAGTACTGATACATATTGTAGAAAGTTACGCAGACTTGTAAGACATCGATTAAAGCAAAACCTTTATGGTTTATGGCTTCTTTAAAAATTTTTTTTAGCTGTTCTATGCCGTGGGAAAAACCCCGGGCTAAAAAAGTTGCCCCGCTGGAAAGCATGAGCTCCAGCGGGTTTAGCGGCCTCTCCAAAGTCCCTTTGGGCGTGGAGCGGCCTTTAAACCCTAAAGGCGAAGTAGGCGTATACTGGCCGGTAGTCAAGCCGTAAACGCGGTTATTATGAATAACCATGGTAATATCAATGTTGCGCTTGGCAGCAAAGATAAGGTGCTCGATTCCTTCGCCGTAAGCATCGCCGTCGCCGGCAAAAGCAATTACCTTCAGATTAGGATTGGCCAGTTTTATCCCTTCGGCTATGGGCGTGGTCCGGCCGTGGAGAGAATAAAAACTGTTTACATTGATATAGTCCACAATTTTTCCGTGGCAGCCGATTCCGGAAACTAAAACCACGTTTTCCAAAGGCGTCCCTTCTTCCTGAAGGCTTCTTAAAACCGCTTTGGTCGCGTTAAGAATGGCAAAATTCCCGCACCCCGGACACCAAGTATTCTGGGCATGCGTTTCTAAATCCAGCATACTCATCTTAACTCCTCTGACACTTTCGTTTCCAATTCTTCTACGCTAAAAGGCCTTCCGTCATATTTCAAAATTCTCGTATTCACCTCAAAACCATAGCAATGAACCAAGTTGGCTAACTGTCCCGTAGCATTGTTTTCTATGCAAATAAGGTGTTTAACTCCAGAAAGGGCTTGCGTGAACTGCTTAAGCGGAAAAGGATTCAAAACTATCGGCTGAATTACTTTTAATCCTAACTTTTCTCCCACCTCAACCGAAACCCCCTTATTAGAACCCCAGCAAAGGAGCGCAGTTTGCGAAGATTTGCTTCCAAATATGTTTACGGCCTTAAAGCGTTCTAATTCTTCGGCTAAAAGTTTTTCTTTATCCAGCCGTTTTTTCTGCATCGCAGCCGTTAGTTGAGGATCTTCGGTGGTTATGCCTGACTGGTTATGTTCGTAACTATTTACCTTAATTACTTCGCCCTTGCGCGGCACAGAAGCAAATTCTAAGTTCCTATTTTCTTCAGGCAGGTTATCAACCGCATTTAGGTCAAAATTAAAACTGCCTTCTCCTAGATTCTTATCGGAAAGGATGATACTGGGAATTCGGTATTTCCAGCTTATCTGTAAAGATAGCGCTGACCAGTAATAAGCCTCTTCGTTATCGCCGGGAGCTACTAGAAAACGGACAAACTCTCCCTGCCCAGCATACAAAGCAAAATATAACTCGCTTTGGGCTGAATAAGTAGGCAGCCCAGTGGAAGGGCCGGGGCGCTGGCCCAGGACAATCACTAGCGGAAGCTCGGCCATACCGGCAAAGCTCAAGCCTTCGGTCATCAAGCAAAATCCGCCTCCAGAAGTGCCTACTGCTGCGGGTTTTCCCGCATAAGCATAACCCAAAGCCATCAGGATTACGCCGATTTCGCTTTCCGGATGAATTACTTCTAAAGCGAAATCATCGGCAACTGCAGCTAAATAATGCAGGATAGGCGAAGTGGGAGTCATAGGATAAGCTAAATAAGCTTTGAGGCCATTCTTGAGTAACCCCAGGGCAATTGCCTGATTTCCGGTAAATAAAGGTAAACTTTTTTGCTCCAAAACCTTAAGCTTTATCAATTCTTTAGCTTCATTAAAGCCGCGCCTGGCTACTTTCAGGTTTAAATCTGTATCTTTGGTAATCTCTTTTTTTAAAACTTCTTCCAAAAGAGAAAAATCTATACCC
>CAZNWL010000003.1:0-24464 GCA_964577045.1 uncultured Planctomycetia bacterium
TTTTATTGCTAATTGTCATTATAAATAACTGCTGAATTTATGCAAGGATATTTAATAACTTAAAAAGAAATCTTCAGTTTAGTGCCTAAAACGTTGGTGTCGCTCCACTTTTTTGACTTTTCATTGGACTCCCAGAGATAGTACGTTTCGCCGGAAAGATTTTTAAGGATTTTCAGGCTCAAGCCTGCGAAAAGGCGGTTCTTGTTTAAGGTCTGGACATCAAAGTCGTAAAAAATCTCATCGACCACATAGGGTTGGATTTGGAGCTTGGTAAGCTTAAACGGCGTTTTTATGGTGAATTTATTGCGGTAACGCCAGCCGCTATCGGCCGCTTCCCGATTGCGGTACTCCAGGCGCAGTTTGTTGCCGAGATTAAAATCAAATAACTTCCATTTTACATCGGCATTAAGGTTGGGTTGGTTTTCCATTTTCCATCCGCCGCTTTTTTCCTCATTAATATGGCGGTAGCTCAAAGTCAAATCAAGCCATTTAGCCAGGCCGGAATAAGTAACCCCTAAATCTTCGTGGCGGTAATAAGGCGTGCTGGCATTGTCGCCCCAGCGAAACTCCTCCTCAAAAGTCAACTTCCAGCTATCGTTTATTTTTTTAGCAATACTGTTGGTACTCCAATACTGAAAATCTCCGTCGTCAAAAGCTAAGGCATAATTTGAAGAAATGAAAATTATTAAAAATAAAATAAAACTTTTTTTCACAAACGTCTCCTTCCTCATATCGGCAGGTTAAAGATAAAAGTCGCCCCCTTGTCAGTCCCTTCGGATTCGGCCCAGATTTTTCCCTTATGCTTGTCTATAATATCTTTACAGATAGCCAAACCCAGGCCTGTGCCTTCAATTTTACCGCTTCTGGCTAGACCCAGCTGCTCAAAAGAACGAAAGAGTTTGGGAATATCTTTTTTCTCTATGCCGATTCCGGTATCGGAAATTTTTACTTCGGCGCAATTTCCCTTTTTAGCCGTATAAATTTTAATGCTGCCGTTTTTGGTAAACTTAACTGAATTATTGATAAGATTAACTAAAACTTGGGCAATTTTATCGCGGTCAAATTTAAAACGGCCTAAATTTTGGTCCAGTTCCAAGCTAAACTCTAAATCCTTGCGTTCAGCCAAGGAAACCATGCTCTTATGGGTATCCCGGATAAGCTCATTCAAATCATTATCCTGAAAGTAAAATTCCATTTTTCCGGATTCCAGCTTCTGAAAATCCAAAACATCATCGATAAATTTAGCCAAGCGGTTTACATTTTTTATGGCTGTAGAGAGAAGCTCTATTTGCTCCTGGTTCACCGTCCCGCTTAAGCCGCCGGAAACCATATTGATGCTGGTTTTGATTGCGGCTAAAGGGGTCCTTAATTCGTGCGAAACCATCGAAACCAAATCCGACTTAAATTGCATGGCCCGGCGTAGTTCTTCCTCTACTTTCTTTCGCTCGCCAATTTCTTCCTTAAGTTTAAGCGTGCGTTCGCTTACCAAATCCTCAAGATGTTCTTTGTATTTCTTAAGCTCATCGGTCATCTTGTTAAATAAAGAAGCTAAATCGCCGATTTCATCATTATGCTTTACCTTGATATGGCGGCCAAACTCCTTGTCAGAGATGATGTTACCGATAACCTCGAGCAGTTTGGAAATCGGCGAGATAATAATTTTCGAAAGGCTCTGGTAAAATAAAAGCAGGGAAAATAATAAAGCCAGAAACAAAACCAAAAGGCTTTGCGCCTGCATATCCTTTATTTTATCGTTGATAATTCCCTGTTTTATCCCGATGTTAATCGTGCCGATAAGTTCATCGTCCCATATAACCGGAATTATCGACTCGTAGTAACCGCTAACCAGCAGCGTGGTTTTACCCCGCTTTTCCAAGGGGTAAAAACCAGGGTAATCTCCCCGGTTTAGCATAAATCCGGCAAATTTAGGGTCGGAGTGATATAAAATTTTTCCGTCTTTGTCAGCGATAAAGCAATAGCTTAAACCTTCGTTAGCATCTAAAATGCTTTTAAGGTAACTGTCCATCTGTGAAAAGCCGTCCAGAGGAAAATAACGCAAATTGTTATAAACCGTACGGCCCAAGGCCTGGCCTACGGCATAAGACTTTTCCTCCAGAGCCTCCTGATAAGCCGATTTAAAAGTAAAAACGCTAATCAGTGAATCGCTAACTACAGCCGCAGCTAAAAGTAAAAAAATAACGGCAAATAGTTTGGTTTTAATGCTGACATAACGGGTTTTGCTTTTTTTATTCATTTAACTATATTTTCTCCGGCCAGCTCTATATATTCTACCGGTACTTTAATCCCGAACCTGGCGGCTTTTTTTAAATCAAAAGCAAAACCATTCTCCTTAGGCCACTCGGGATATATTTCCTTAATCGGTTTGCCCTCAAACAACTGTTTGATCATCCGGGCCGCTTGCCGGCCCATACTGTGGCTGGAAGGATAAATAACCATAGTAGCGCCCCAGCCTTCCATAACCGATTCTTTCCCTAAACCAACCAGCGGTTTAGTCGCGTTCTCATAAACCATCCGGGAAAAATATTCCTGCACGCCCATCTGGTCATTAGGCGCTAAAAAAACATCGACCAAAGGGTCAAGCTCTAAAACAAACTTTTTGGCGGCTTCGGCCATAAGTTTAGTTCCCTCTTTTCCGGTAACCAAAGGAACGGAACGGAAAATAACTTTCATATCTTTGAATTCGGGGTCGGCCTGCAAAAACTCCTCTACCCAGCGGCGGTAACTGTATGACTGCGGCATATCAGCATAAATCAACCCTATAGTTTTAGCTTTAGGCATAATTTCTTTAATGAATTTAAAGCGGGTGTGGACTTTCAGCGGGTAATGGACGCCGGTAAAATTATATTTGGGCGGTATGTCGAAACCTTCGATAACTCCGATTCCCACCGGGTCGGTGTTAGCGGCAAAAACCACCGGCTGTTTGGGTTTATTTAAAAGTATGTGGCTTGCGGCAACGGTCATCACCGTACCGTCGATAAAAATTATATCATAATTTTTAGGCAGTTCTTCTTTTAGTATTGCTTCGCCTTTTGCGACGTCGTTTTCGATAGTAAAGTAGGTTATATCTAAGTTTTCCCCTACGACATAACCCCAACTTTTCAGCGCTTCAAGCATAGCTTCTCTTACCTGCCGGTAAGGCTCGCCACTCTGCGAATCCATAATCAGAAGCTTAAATACGCGTCCGGAAATTTCTGGCGGCGTTACTTTAGCTTCTTGTGTTACTTTTATTGGATTGCTGTTGGTGCAGGAAATAAATACAATTAAGCAGATAAAAAGCGCAAACTTCCCAGATAAATCTAAAGAATTAAGCCTTGGCATCCTGGAGTTATTTTACCACAAACTCCCGGCTATTGTTAATTCTTTAACTTCAAAAGCCTTACTTTTACCACTCCGGAAATTGCAGAAATGGCTTTAATCATTTCCGTTGTGGGTTCGTTCGAAATATCAATAATCGTGCAGGCATAATCGCCTTTGCTTTTATTCAGCATTTCGACGATGTTGATGCTAGCCTTGGCCAAAATCGTGGAAACTTGGCCGACCATATTGGGGATGTTTTTATTCATCACTATCAGGCGAGCGTTGGAGTTTTCCTCGAGAAAACAATCAGGAAAATTAACTGAATTTTTTATATTGCCGTTTTCCAGAAAATTACGCAGCTGTTTGACTGCCATCACCGCGCACTTAGTCTCGGCTTCTTGAGTAGAAGCCCCTAGATGAGGAACCGGGATAACTTTTTCCATATTCAAAAGCTCCTCATCGGGAAAATCAGTCACATAGCGGGCTACTATCCCGTTTTTAATACTCGAGGCTAAATCATCGTTGTTAACGATTCCCCCCCGAGAGAAATTTAAAATGCGCACGCCTTTTTTCATCCGGCTGAATTTTTCGGCATTAAGCATGCCTCGGGTGGTATCGTTAAGCGGCGTATGCAGAGAAATATAATCGCTGTTAGCTAAAAGCATATCTAGACCCATTGCCCGCTGGACCTGGCGCGAAAGGCCCCAGGCCGATTCAACCGAGATAAAGGGGTCATAGCCGATAACCTGCATGCCTAAATCCAAAGCGCTGTTAGCCACCGTCACTCCGATTTTACCCAGCCCGATAATCCCCAAGGTTTTTCCCAAAATTTCGGTTCCGGCAAAATTTTTTTTATTTTTCTCAATTAATTCTGCAACCTCAGTGCCTTTTCCCTTGAGAGTTTCGCAGTAAGCAATCCCTTTGGCGATATCGCGGGATGCCAAAAGCAATCCGGCGATAGTCAACTCCTTCACCGCATTAGCATTGGCTCCGGGGGTATTGAAAACTACTATGCCCCTTTCGGAGCATTTCTGAACCGGAATATTATTGACTCCGGCTCCGGCCCTGGCAATGGCTAATAGGTTCTGCCCTAAATCGGTCTTATGCATATCAAAGCTGCGCAGGATTATAGCGTGGGGATTAGCCATTTCGGTTCCGATTTCGTATTGGTCCAGCGGAAAAAGAGTTAAGCCTTCGGGAGCTATCTTATCTAATTTCATTATTTTATACATAATCAATTCCTCCTCTTTAAAATGATTACCGAGATTAAATATAGATTACAGAGACTAATGAATAATCGCCGTAATCTTTTTTAAATCGCTGTAATCATTTATTATTCATTTCAAACTCTCTCATAAAATTGACTAAACTCTGGACGCCTTCGATAGGCATGGCGTTGTAAATACTGGCGCGCATGCCGCCCACTGAACGGTGGCCCTTTAAAGTCTTCAAACCTTTTTTAGAAGCCTGTTCGGTAAACTTGTTATCTAAATCTTCGCTGCCGGTAATAAAAGGAACGTTCATCAAGGAACGATCGGCTTTATTCACCGGGCTTTTAAATAACTTTGAACCGTCAAGGTAATCGTATAAAATTTTAGCTTTTTTGCGATTGTTCTCGGCAATAATTTTAAGGCCTCCTTTCTGCTTAATCCATTCAAAAACCAAGCCGGCAATATAAATTGCATAGCAGGGAGGGGTGTTATAAAGAGAACCTTCCTCGGCATGCGTTTTATAATCAAGCATAGCCGATAGATTAGCCGGCGCGCGGCCGATTAAATCCTGGCGGATAATTACCACTGTTACTCCGGCCGGCCCGATATTTTTCTGGGCGCCGGCAAAGATTAACCCAAACTTAGAAACTTCGACCGGCTCCGACAAAATATTGGAAGACATATCCGCAACCAGAGGCACGCCTTTGGTATCGGGTATCTGGCCGTAGGCTGTCCCTTCAATAGTATTATTAGTCACGATATAAATATAATCGGCGTCAGGCGAAAATTTTTCCGGAGCCAGTTTAGGGATATAGGTAAAATTTTTATCTTCTGAACTGGCCACGATGTTCACCTGCCCGAATTTTTTGGCTTCGGCTATAGCTTTTTTCGACCACTGGCCGGTATGGGCATAATCGGCTTTTTTATTCTTAACCATAAGGTTCATAGGGATCATGGCAAACTGTAAAGACGCGCCGCCTTGAAGGAATAAAACCTTATAGTTAGCCGGAATAGCTAAAATTTCCCTTAAGTCGGCTTCGGCTTTTTCGATAATTCCTTTAAACTCCTTGCCTCGATGCGACATTTCCATTACGCTCATACCCGAACCTTTGTAATCGAGCATTTCCGAAGCTGCTTTTTTCAAAACTTCCTCCGGTAAAACCGCAGGGCCTGCACTGAAATTATAAACTCTCGCCATACCCCTCTCCTTTCGTTTTACATTATTGATAATTTTGCGGCCACGAACCGCAAAGCGCTAGTGAAGTCCATATCTAAATACACAATATTTTTGCCCATGCTAATCTTGGCCGGTGAAAAATTAAGAATGCCTTTTATTCCGGCGGCAATCAACTGGTCAGCAACTGTTTGAGCGGCCTTAGCCGGAACAGCGATTATCCCTAAATCTATTCCTCTTTCCTTAACCACACCGGCCAGCTGTTCTATACTAAAAACATCGACATTGGTGCGGATTCTTTCAATCTTGTTAATACTCGAATCAAAACCAGCTACAATTTCAAACCCATCTTCGGGAAATTTTTCGTAGTCTAGCAGGGCGCTGCCCAGCCGCCCCAAACCCACAACGCAAGCTTTGCGCCTCTGGGCTAAATTTAGCTTCTGGCCTAATTGCAGCTTCAAAGCCTCTACTGGATAGCCTCTCCGGGTATAGCCGGTCACCCCTAAAAAGCTGAAATCTTTACGAATGTTATAGGCAGTGGCTCCGATTCCTTCAGCCAGTTCCAGAGAAGAAACAAAGCCTATACCTTTATGGTTCAAATAATCAAGATAGCCAAAAACCTTACAAATTCGCTCTAAACTGTTATCTGAAAGCTTCATTTGCTTATATTAGTGAAATCTTTCACTATTATAACCAATACTTCCTCCTTGTCAAGAGATTTTTTTCACTTAAAATCTAAAAGAGGTTACTCGCGGGCGGACAGGAAGACGGTTTCGTCTTTAGCGGGAACGCTGACCTTAAGGTTAAGCTTTTTCAGGTTAGCCCTTAAAACTTCTGCTTGCTCCTCTTCACCATGGACAATAAAGACTTGTTTTAACCGGCCACGGCAGTTTTTAGCATATTCCATCAAACCGTCCCGGTCAGAATGAGAGCTAAAAGCATTCAGAGTAACCACTTCAGCATTCAAGCGGTAAGGCCGGCCGAAAATTTTAACCGTTTCATTTCTCTCGACTATCCTGCGCCCAAGAGTATCCTTGGCCATGAAGCCGATGATAATAATAGTGTTGTGAGGGTTCTCAATGTTATTTTTCAGATGGTGCAGTATCCGGCCGTTTTCGCACATCCCCGAAGCAGAAATTATTATCATCGGGCTTTTTTCCTCATTGAGTTTTTTTGAACTGTTAACGTGAGTTATATAGGTAATATTGTCATAGCCCAAAGGGTCTTCTTCTCTTTGAAAAGCAGCTTGAGTAATTTCGTCAAAATACTGCCAGTTCTCCCGGAAAACTTTAGTTAAATTCACCGCTAAGGGGCTGTCCACGTAAATCGGCAGCTTCTTGATTTTATTGCGCTTGATCAACTCACTGATAAAAAATACAATTAGCTGTGTCCTTTCTAAAGCAAAGGAAGGAATAATAATCTTTCCTCCCCGCTTAACTGTGCGGTTTATCGCGTCGGCTAACTCCTTTTCGGCATCGGTAATGCTATCATGCTTTCTTGCTCCGTAAGTGCTTTCAATTATCAGGTAGTCTATGTTTTCGGGAACTTCGGGGTTTTTAAGCAATGGCATATGGTAACGGCCTAAATCCACAGCATAGGCTATGCGCATAGGGCCATAACTAGTCTTTATGTCCAAAACCGGAATGCTTGAACCTAAAATATGGCCGGCCTCATAAAAAGTTAAATCTATTTCTCGGGAAAGCGGGAATCTGGTATGGTATTCCAAGGAACGGATATATTTGAGGGATTTTTCAGCTTCTTTCTTAGTGTAAAGCGCATGCAGCGGCGGAAGACGCCGGCGTTTATTAATTTTATTTACATATTTTATATCTTCTTCCTGAACATAGCCGGAGTCGGGAAGCATGTAATACATGAGCTTTTTAGTAACCGGCGTAGTAAAGATATGGGAACGATAGCCTTTTTTTATTAAAGTAGGGATATTGCCGCAATGGTCGATATGGGCGTGAGAAACTATACAGGCCTTTAGGCTCTGGGGGTTAAAGGAAAAATTTGAATTTACGAAATTTGCTTCTTCGCGGCGGCCGTGAAAAAGGCCGCAGTCAAGCAGGATACTGGTGCGGTCGGAAGAAACTACGTGCATCGAACCAGTAACTGTCCGGGCTGCGCCGCAAAACTTAATGGTTACTGTCAACTAAAAACCCTTCTTACTTTAAGGCTGCGTTGGTTTTAAAACTAAGCTCTAAAATTTTTTCAATAATTCCCGAATAAGCATAACCCTTAAGGCGGGCCTGATGAATAAAGCCGCTGCCGATATTAATATCGGGATTGGGGTTAACATCTAAAATAAAAATCCGGCCATCCTTTTCCCTAAAATCTACCCGCAGATAACCCAAACATCCCAAAAGCCGGGCAACTTTCTGGGATAAATTAGCTATCTCTTCTTTGAGGGGTGTATCTTCTAAGCAGGGAGAAAAAACTAACTTTTTAAATTCCAAAGTGTCTTCTTCCCACTTTGAGGTATAAGTTAAGAAAGGGCTAAAAGTTTTATGCCTTCGGTAATCTAAACTTCGGATACCCAGCAACTCGTAAGTATAATTGCCCAGAAGCGCAACATTGTATTCTTTGCCGTCTATGAACTCTTCTATCAATACCCCTTTAGGGAATCTTTCCAACTTGCTCTTTAAAACTTTGGCTAAATCTTCTCTCTTAACTACCAAACAATCGTTTTCAATGCCGACGCTGCCGGCTTGAAAACTGGGCTTTACGAAAAGCGGGAAGTTAAAAGCTGTGATATCTAAATTCTTGGCTTGATTAATGAATATGCCGGCGGGAACGGGGATTTTATTGCGGCGAAGCAAATTCTTTAGCTTCTGTTTGTTAAGGCAGATTTCTAAAACTGACGAGGAATTACCGGTAAAAGGAATCCCGCTGGTTTCCAGGATTCTAACAAACTTTGCTTCTTTGGTTAAATCATCGAAGAAGCCTTCAAATAAATTAAAGATACAGACAGGGTTATACTTTCTAATTTTTTCCTTTAAACCGGCGGGATTTAAAAAATCCTTCTTCTCGATGTAAACCAGCGGGGTGACAAATCCTTTGCTGTTCAGGACTTTCTTTACCGAGTTAGCGCAGGTTAAAGCCCCCAGGGTATCTTTAGTCTTAACCTCATCTTTGGCAACGGCGATAACTAATGTTTCCTTGGCTTTCTGCATTACCCCCTGGCGGCTTTTAAACCATAACGCTTGAATGAGCTTTCCAGCAAAACTCTGACCAGCTCCGAGTAACTCCTTCCTCTTAGCCGGTAAAGAATCGGCAAATCGCTATAACGCGGCGACAGCCCCGGCAAAGGGTTGATATCGATTATCCTGGGAATATTGTCCTGTCCGACTCGGAAATCTATCCGGGAAAAATCCTTTAATTCCAAAGCCTGGTAAGCTTTTAAAGCATACTGCTTAACCAATCTTTGAATATGAGGGGCGATAGCGCTTTGCGGCTCGTATTTAACTTTTTCCTCCCACTGGCGCTTTACTTCCAAGGAATAAATAAACTTCTGCCCGCAAGGCTCCTTGGACACAATCTTCATCATTCCTAAAAGATAGGGCGAATCATTACCCGCTACTCCAGCGGTAATCTCCTCTCTTTCTAAAAACTCTTCAATCACTGCCGGCTGATGATAGTGGGAAAAAATATATTCAGCCCTTTCTTTCAAATCAGCGAAATTATCTACCAGCGAATTTAAAAAAATCCCTTTAGATGAGCCTTCCCAACGGGGCTTAACCAGAAAAGATTTGCCCTGCCGGAAAATCCGTTTTAAGCGGCTTAACTGTTTAGGGTTTGCCGCTGTAAACATTAAAGGGACAGGTATGCCTGCTGGCTTAAGGAGGCGGTTGGTAAGCGCTTTATCCTGGGTTATTCCTAAAGACACCGGGTCCGAACCGGAGTAGGGAATTTTCAAACTCTCCAGGATACTGGGAACATGCGATTCCCGGCTGCGGCCGGAACCTCTTCCTTCTGCCAGGTTAATAATAAAATCCGGCTTATTTTTACGGATGCTTTCAGCCAGGCTATCGTTCTCCTCGAATAATTTGGCTTCAAAACCTTTTTTTTCAATCTCTTTTTTTAACGTCTCAATAGTTTCAATTTCGTCAAACTCTTCCTCTTGGTCGCTGCCGCTTTTATTCTTGCGTAAATTGAAAACTATCCCGATAGTTTTAACAAGATTCTCTTTGTTGACCGGAGGTTTTGAGGGGCTTTGCGGATTATTATAAAAAAATAGCTCGTCTTTATAATTTCTCAACAATACCCCTTCCTCCGATGCCGAAACCAGGTAATCCGGGCCGAGCGGCACTTTACCTTTTCCCTCTATACCATCAACCACGAATGTCGGGATGCACATGCCGCTGGTGTAACCGCGCATCTTTTTGATAATTTCTACCCCTTTTAATACCGGGGTACGGAAATGGCTGGCGCCGCAGACCGGATCGCATTGAAATAAATAGTATGGCCTTACTCTGATAGTCTGCAGTTTACGGCAAAGTTCAGTCATGACTTCCGGATTGTCGTTTACGCCCTTAAGCAATACCGACTGGTTGCTTAGCGGGATGCCGCAATCGCTTAATTTTTTACAGGCTGCTGTCGATTGAGGGGTAATTTCCCGCGGATGGTTGAACTGTAAATTTATCCAAAGGTTATCGTATTTCTTGAGAACTGTGCATAAACCTTCATCGATACGCTGGGGAAAAACTACTGGCGCGCGGGTGCCAATCCGGATTACTTCTATATGCGTAAGAGCCTTGAGCGAAGATAAAATGTAATCCAGGCGGCTCGAAGAAAGGACTAGGGGGTCCCCTCCGGAAACAATCACTTCCCGGATGCCTTTATTTTCTTTTAAGTATTTAAATGCCCGGTCAAAATCCCGCAATGTCGGTTCAGCAACCCCGCTTCGGCCCTGGCGAAGCCAGAGCCTTTTACGCGTACAATGGCGGCAATACATGAAACAGCGGGCAGTTACCAAAAGCAGAGCCCGGTCAGGGTAACGGTGCACTAAGCACGATACCGGAGACATTCTCTCCTCGGCTAAAGGGTCGATATTTTCATTGGGATTCTCTGCTATCTCCTCAACCGAAGGCAAACATTGCCTGGCGATGGGATCCCGAGGGTCGGCACAGTCCTTAATCAGGAAAAAGTAATATTGGGGCAGGCGCATATGGTACATTTCAGTCACCCGCCCGAGGAGAGCTTTCTTTTCTTTGCTTAAATGGGTGTAACGGGAAAGTTCATTGACATTTTTAATTGAGTTTTTATGAGCATTAAGCCAATCTTCTTCAATAACTGCTAAGCGGCTACTTCCTCCAGGCTCATCTTGGGAGGAATGAGCCTCCTTTTCCGAGCACTTCATCTAATATCCTCCTCTTAATAAAAAAACTTATTTCAAAAGTAATTGTATATCAAATTAAAACTATTGTTGGTTTCCGGGAGACTGCTCACTTTGGGGGGCTGGCTCACTCTCCGGAACTGCTGACTCGGGAACTACCGGCTCTCCGGATTCTTCCACCACATATTCGTAATCAATTAGTTTAATTCCCGCTGTATCTTTTTCTCCATAAGCTTTTATATGGTCGCCAACCTCGAGGTAAGCATCTTGAAGAAACTCCGGGCTAGTCATAAATTTAACTGCCTTGTCGCCTTCGCCGACTACGATATAAGTTTGGTCAGCGGCTACTTCAGTAATCAACCCTTCGGCTGTTACTTTATCTACTGTTACGGAAGCTTCTTTGGCAGGAGTATCTTGGGCAAAACTTAAATTTGTAAATATATAGAAACTAACTGCTATACAAAGAAAAATAATTTTTTTCATATTACCTTCTTTTTTAACCTACCTTTCTCCTTTTTAATACTCATCGTCAGCCTCTTCTTCCTCCTCCTCATCCTCATCATCATAGCTGTCATCGCCCGAATCCATCACCTCCTCTAGTTTAGGCGGATTAAGCTTGGTGATACGTAAATCTACGCAACAACCCGAACAGCAAACCGTATCTCCGACTTCTAAATCGCTATCCAGTTCAAAACTTTCATCGCAAACAGGGCACTTAACCTTTATCTCGCCAGACATCAAAATACCTCCTTGTTTCTCTTAACAACAATGCTACTAACCCACTTTTAGCACAATAAAATTATTTTTTCAATATTTTTTTAATTATTTTTTAAGTAAGCATGGCCAGAAGCCGAGAAAGTTTTATCGTGGCTACGCCGATAAACGAATCTGCCCCGCCGTAATAGTTGTAGATAGTGTCGCCCCGCAAAACATGGCCGCAGGGAAAAACTACGTTAGGAACCTGGCCTTCTTTTTCGTATTTCTTTTCCGGTTCCAGGATTGCCTCGCTGGTACGCGAAAGGATTATCAGGGGATTTTTAAGGTCTAGGAGTGCCGCGCCTAAACTGTAATGGGCATCCTCGGAAACCCCGTGATAGAAGAAAATCCATCCGGCTTTGGTTTTTAGCGGCGGCCCGGCTAGGCCTACTTTTTTACTGTCCCACATTCCGTAACGCGGGCCCATCAACCAGATGCCTCGGGTAACCTCCTGCGGCGCCTTCTCTAAAGAATTTACGAAATCTACGCAGATCTGGCTGTTGATGCGATGCGCGATCAGGAACTGGCCGTTAATCTTTTCGGGAAAAATACAGGCATCCTTATCGTCAATCCCCGGCGGCGTAATTAAAAGCGGTTTAGCCCAGTTCCATTTCCGGTCAAGGAAATCCTTGACTAAAATCGAAGTAAGGGCTGCCCGCGGCGGTTCAACTCCGTTATAGGCAGTATAACACATGTATAAACGGTTATTTAATCTGACGATCCGCGGGTCTTCGCAGCCGGAGTTGCCATTAGGCACTTTTTTCGTCTCGGAATCTGTGCGTGGCGAATAAATCGGGTCGGGAAGCCTGCGGCTAATATTTAAACCATCCGGGCTTTCGGCATAGCCGAGAGTGGAAGTATTATCTTCGGACATCGCCCGGTAAATAATATGTATCCTGCCATCTAGCTCGACAGCCGTAGGATTAAAAGTTGCCTTGCTTTCCCAGGAATGTTCGCTCACCGGAGCGATTATCGGATTTTTCTTGCATCTGGCAGCGTAAGCGGTTTTTTCCTGCGGCAACATACTATCAAGCAAATCTTTAAGGCGCACTTTAGCCAGGCAGGAGTTAGTATCGGCGCCGCCGTAAAAAATCCAAAGCTCTCCTTCGCGGATTAAAGCTCCCGAAGGAAAAATAACATTATTGACCTGGCCATATCTTTCATAACTTTCTTCGGGAACGAGCATGGGATGCCGGGTGCGGCCGATAACTTTCAGGGGATTCTTCGCATCAAGCAGTAAAGCCTCTATCCCGAAAATTTTATTAGCATCGCGGTAGTTCTGAATATGCGCATAAACCAGAAGCCAGCCTGCGCTAACTTTTAAGGGCGCAGCCCCGACTTCAATGTGGTCGGTAGCTACCCTGCGGATATGCACCACGTATTTGCTGTGGTTTTTATTCCATTCAGCCCAATACAAAGAATTCCAGATATCTGCCTCCTGGTCAAATTGAGCCAGACAAACCCGGGCAGTGCGGTTTAAATTGTCGGTATTTATGGTAAGAATAGCCATCATCTTACCGTCGATTTTGGCGGGAAAAAGAGCCATGGCTTTGGCATTAAACGGCGTAACCAGATGTTTTTCTTCAATCTTCTTAAAATCCCTGGTTATAGCGCAAGCCACCTTGATGCCCTCGTAGTGAAAAGGAAAAACTGAAAGAGCGGTATAAAAAATATAATACTTCCCATTTAAATAGGTAACCCGGGGGTCTTCGCAGCCGTAACGTTCCCAATCCAGTTCGGGTTTTATCAATTGAGTGTGGCCGCTATAATGGGCGCCATCCGAACTTTTGGCGTATCCGATTGAGGAAATCCGCAAACCATAAGTCGGGATCAAATCCGGCTCGGACATTGCCCGGTAAAGGACGTGTATTGTTTTTTTATCGGTGTTGCTGGCTACTGGAGACCAGTTGAAAGTAGCGAAAGTTTCCCAGGAGCGCTGTTTGGAAGGAACCAGGATCGGGTTATGCGGTGAGCGCTTGACAACAAACATATCTAGTTTTTATCTTCTTTAGCTGCTATTGTCAAGAACAAATTACTTTTTTTAACTGATAATCTATAGCTCTGTCTTTTTTAACGCTCTTAATCAAATGCTTCAGCTGGATAGTCGCGCAACAAGCTACCCGGTCGCCGCCGCCATAATAAACAAAAAGCTCTTCGTTCAAAACCACAGCCCCGCAAGGATAAACCACGCCGGGCTTGCCTTCATTCTCGTAGTGCTCATCGGGCTTGAGAATCGGGTTAGAAGTGCGGTAAAGAACTTTCGCCGGATTCTCTAAATCCAAAATCATCGCTCCGACTTTGTAACGGCTGGAATCCCGGTCATCAACGGCATGGTAAATAACCAACCAGCCATCATCGGTCTTAATCGGCGTTGCCCCTACACTCAACTTTCGGCTGTCCCACATGCCCGGCCGGGTAGCAATTTTATCTTTGGCTTCCAGCCACTTGCCGTCGTCAAATTTAAGGTCATCGCGGTAATCAATCAGGATATGCGGGAAAATCCGGTGGAAAACAACATATTTACCTTTAACTTTTTCCGGCAAGATACAGCCGCTTTTATCCACAACCCCCGGCGGCGAAATCAATTTCGGCTTTGTCCAATTCCAATCCTGTTTAAGAAAGTCTTCGCGCTCTATGGTGCTTAAAGCAATCCGGGGATGGGAATAACCGTTATAAGCGACATAAGTAAGGTAAACTTTATTATCTATCGCAGTAAGCTTGGGGTCTTCGCAACCGCCCCAGCCGCAGCCAGACTTATAAAGGTCAATGCGTTGAGTGGGCTTGGTGTGAATTCCTTCAAATTCTTCCCGCGGAACATATGCCAGCTCCCTTGAGCCTTCCTCTATATGATAACCGTCTTTACTGGAAACATAGCCAAAGGAAGATAAGCCGCCTTTACTCACCGCCCGGTAAAGAATGTGGACTTTTCCGTTATCATACAAAGCTGCCGGATTAAAGGTAGCTTCAGCTTCCCAAGCATTAGCCTCATTAGGGACAATAATCGGATTTTTGTAAAACCGCTTAAGATTGGCAAAAGCTTTTTGCGCCGCAACCGAAGGAAAGGGCTGATGGATAGTCAGGATGTGTAATTCGCCTTTTTTAGAAGTAAAATAAATCAAAACATTTTCTTTACGAGAAATCGCCCCCAAAGGAAATAATTCCTGGCTTCCAATCGGACGCAACTCATTCCAAAGCGGCACCTCTGAACGCCAAATCAAATTATTAGGATCGGAAAGAGAAAATAATGCTCCTCCTATCTGTAATGTCTGGCGGCCGTTTTGCTTGTAAGAACTATCGTAAATCACCAGTATCCCGTGAGTAGTTAAAGCCGCAGTCAAAACATTTAAGGGGGCTTGGTCAAAACAGCTGCTGCGAGGCGCAAGGCAAGCTTCCTCGCTGATCTTCCATTTTTTTAAATCCGAAGAAAAAGCATTCTTAATCGTGCCCTGGCCGAAATAAATACAGTATTTGCCGTTAAGTTTATAGTTGGAAACCAACACTCCCCTTTCTTCGGCCTTGGATATTTTACCGCTAACGCTAAAACTCTTTAAATCTTTGGAAAAGGCGCCCATCAAAGAGTCGGCAGTTTTGCCTTTCTGGACAAAAGTCATAAAATAACCTTTATCACAAACGGAAACAGCCAGATTCTGGCAGTTTTGGAGTTCTACTTTTTGGCGAGGAATAATTTCAAGGTAAGTTTTAGTTTTATTAAAACGCTGGCCAGTTTTACTTTTGAGCAGATAAAGTTCCTGTTTTTCCAGCTGGGCTGCCTTAAATAAAATGCCTACCGCATCTTTATCGGCCATAATACCAACCGGCAGGCTTGGCTTCGCCTTCTGCTCTTTCTTAACTAATTTCTTTTTGGCCACGGGTTCAGTTTTTTAAAAAACTTTGAGAATGCCTTCCCTTAAATTTTTAACTTCTCAACGCTAAAAGGTTGGTAGCTCTACCAGTAAAATATTGTACTAAAAAAATGCTTCTTGTCAATCAAATAATCATATCTTGTTTTTTCCGACTTTTTTCCTCTGGAAGCATTCATCTCGGAAAGAATAAAAAAACCGCCTTAAAATAAGGCGGTTAAACCGCTGGCGACACTCTAATTAGGGTAGAATTTATTTATCAAAACGGCTAAGATCTAACCCCTTAGGCATAAGTGAGGTCCAACTGTAACCCTGTTCGTTTAACTTATCCAATAAGCCGAACTTATTTGCGCCATGAGCAGCCCCTACAATCAGGATTACCGTATCATAATTCATCCCTTTAGCTGAAGCAATGGTCTCTATCCACTTATCCTCTCTTTGCTTTTGCGCCTGATTATAAAAAGATTCCGCGGTTTTGAATTTTTCTAAAGACGTATTAAAAAGAGTTTTGGCCTCAAATGCTTCCGAGTTATATTTTTTAACTACTTCATTAAAAGCATTTACTGCCGTAGTATATTTAGCCAGGGTAGTTTCGTAATCTAACTTTGCCTGGGTTTGCATGTTGTTCCATTGCTCGCCAATCTGCAGGAACTCTTCAGAAGCAGTAAGCCATTTCACATCCGTTTCTGTCTTTAAAGCTTGCAAAGCCGCTCTTTCTTTCCCCAATTCTTCAGATTTTTGAGCTAAGGCTTTTGCCTTTTCGGTAACTGTTTGCAACTCCTTTGCTGCCCGGTTTTTTTCGGAAAGTGTGTCTAAAGTTTTTTGGTAGGCTTGGGGTTCATCCAGTCCGGCTACACCCATTACTCCCTCCAGTGGTGCCAAACCTGAATGATTCACCCATCCTGACCGCTCATTTTCCATCAGCACGATAGATTTATTGCCAGCCTGCTTTACGGCTTCGGAAAAATTTCTATCGCCATTGCCTTGTTTTTCATGCTCTGGTTCATTAATAATTGTAATATGTATGCTTCCCTGAGTTTTATTGTTAGAAGTTTGGGCTGGGCTGGAACTTTTATCTACACGAAATTCTTCTTTACTGTTATTGCTTGGCGTCCAACCAGGAGACGGATATGAATTAGACGAAAGGTTAGTCTTAGGCTGTTCAACCGGCTGGGGGGTATAACTGTAACCGCCATGGGACTGACCATAGTTATTGCTATTACGGCTACTATTAGAAGGGCCATTAAGGGGTTGGCCCCAGCTTTGGTAATCGCTGTTGCTGCCGCTAAAGCCACGTTGAGCATAGAGGTTTGCGCGACCCAACAGGATAAACAGAAAAATAAATATCCCTGTAAATATTAGCTTTTTTTGCTTAGACATATTGCCTCTCCATTTAAATGTAACATTTGCACGTTAGGCTTTAAAGAGTAAGGAATGCTATGGCTGAAAACGTTTACGGTTAAGGTAGGCTTTTATTTTACCAGGGTAAGCTTACTCCCCATTCCAGGCCCGGACGGTTTTCCTGGCAGGCCAATTTTAGAAACCATTGGGCATTATTTTTTAAAAAACTCTTATTCAAAGTAAGGCTGATTCCGATATCTTTACCTTCTTTATTAACCAAACTCAAGGTAATTTTGGTTTTCTCATCCAGCTGTAAAAACACGCCAAAATCAATGGTTTTTACTCTCCCGTCAGCGTAATCAATGGCTAAAGACAAGCCGCTTTTTCGCTCTAGTTTCCACACTCCGTAGAGCGAAATAACCTGGGTTTTAAATAATCTACTCCCTTTTGCCCCTATTCCGATACGGTATTTTATTTCTCCGCGCTTGCCGATTAAATTAGGGGTCTCTAAATAAACCCTAAAATCAAAACGAGATAAATCTTGCGTATCTAAAATATAGGTAAGGTGGCTTTTGCCTTTTATCTGCCAATAGCCCTTAAAATATAAATCGTGGCTTTGCTTGACTTTGGACCCCAATGAAGATTTGTTATAAGTATAGACCAACGTATTCTGTTTAACGTCCCAAGTTCCTTGCAGAGTCAGCGCTTGATTTCCTTCGGCCTTCTTTTTAATTAAAAACTGCAGGCGGTTATATTTATCCGCTTGCCACTTGCCTTTGAACTCAAGCCATTGCGCGTGGTGTGTGCCATTTTTTCCTTGAGTGTCCAGCGAAAAAGCCAAAGTATGAGCTTCAGCTTTGATTAGCTTAACCTGTAAGGTAATTTTTTCTCCGCTGGTTTGAGTGTCAGCCTTACGCAGGATAAAGCTAAGGTTATTCTCTTTATCTAACTGCCACTCGCCATCCAGAGTAACTTCTTTTCCCTCGCTGATAACTATCAATTGATTATCTTTAGTGAGTTTATATTTAGCTTCCATTAAATTGATTTTATCAAAAATACTTACCCTTGTCTAAAGATAACAATGGTTATATAATAAGACTATGGATTTTTTTGAAACGGTAAAAAAACGTATCAGTGTTAGGCAATACAGCACAAAACCGATTGACGAAAGTCTTTTGGCTAAACTAGTGGATTGCGCGCGGCTGGCTCCTACGGCCAGGTGTGTCCAACCCTGGGAGTTTATCGTTGTCAGCGACAAAAAAGACCTCGCTTGGCTGGGAGAGATCGCTCCTAATGGCAAATTTCTGAAAAACGCCGCAGCGGCGATTATCGTCTTATGCCAGGATACCAAATATTATTTGGAAGACGGCTGCGCGGCTACGGAAAACATACTTTTAGCGGCAACCGCTTTAGGCATCGGCTCCTGCTGGGTGGCCGGAGATAAAAAAGACTATACTTTCCAAGTCCTGAACCATTTCGGCGCCCCTCAAAGTTTTAAACTGATAAGCATCGTCGCTCTAGGCTATCCGCAATCAGAACCATCCCCGCAACCGAGAAAAACTTTGTCCGAGATTTTACACAAAGGCAGGTTTTAATTCAATCCGTTGATAAACTCCTCTATCACAGGAAGGCACTGTTTTTCAAAGTCTAAAAAGTCAATGTTATGGTCTCCGATGATTTGGCAAAACTTCTTTGGCTCTTTGGCTGCGGCGTAAAGCTTTTTGCCTAATTTAAAAGGGACAACCTCATCATCCCGGCTATGAATAAAAAGTTTAGCCGCTTCTACATTCTTTATCTTAGCTAAAGAATCAAACTTTACTGAAATAAGAAAAGATGGAACGAAGGGGTAAATTACCTTCGCCATATCGCTGATATTGGTGAAGGCTCCTTCTAAAATTAAGCCTTTTATCTTAACCCGCGAAGCTAAATCCACGGCCACTGCCCCGCCAAGCGACTCGCCGTAAAGGATAATATTCTCCGGGGGAACCTGCCTGATATTCACTAGATAATGGTAGGCTGCCTGGCTATCCAGATAACAACCTCGCTCTGTAGGCTTGCCTTCGCTTTCCCCATAACCCCGAAAATCAACGATAAAAATATTGACCTTTGCTTCATGAAGCAATTTCAGCTTATCTAAACGGGTACCGATATTTTCGGCATTGCCATGTAAAAATAAAACTGTGTATTTTGCATCTGGATGGGGTATAAACCAGCCATTTATCTTCAACTTATCTTGAGTTTGGATATAGATATTTTCAAAGCTTAAACCGATTAAACTCGGAAAATATTCTACATCCTTAGCCGGGAAAAAAATACTGGTGCTCTCCAGATACTTAACATATCCCACTACCAGCAAGGCAATTATTAGTATGTAGATAATCAGCTTAACCACCATATTTATTATACGAATTTTTTATACAAACCTATTAATTCTGCTTTATCCAAAATATGGCCCTGCATGGCTTTTTCTAGTTCTTTTTTACTGGCGCCCTCTTTTAAATTGAGCTCCTTATCTAGAGCGTAGAGCTTAAAAAAGTAGCGGTGAGTGCCTGATGGCGGGCAAGGGCCGCCGTAGTCGCGCCTGCGAAAATCATTGATACCCTGTTTACCGGGAATACTATCCTCATCAATCTTTGCAGTGGGCGGAATATCAAAAACTACCCAATGCACCCACATACCACCAACCGCATCAGGGTCATCGACGATTAAAACCAAGCTCTTGGTAGCCGGGGGGATATCTTGGAAGTTAAGCGGCGGGTTAATGTCCTCTCCCTGACAGGTAAATTTTTTAGGGATAAAACCATTGTGTTCGAATTCCGGGCTGGTTATCTTCATCGGATTATATCGCCTCCATGGTCGAAGGCGGTTTAGTAGTGATGTTATAAGTAACACTGACTACGCCGGGCACTTCGCTGGATATCCGTCCGGATAATTTCTCTAAAGTTTGGTAGGGTAATTTTGTAGGTTGGGCCTTACGGGCATCAATACTATCCCAACACCTTATCTCAATCTGCAAGCCAAAATCTCTTTTTCCCTCGCGCATGCCGGTAACCCTGTCGTTATGTAATATTGCCATATATTGGAAGGCTTTTACAGAAGAAAGTTCTTCCTCAACTATACTAGTGGCGATTCTCACTGTTTTTATTTTTTCCGGCGTGACTTCGCCGATTACTCTGGCTGAAAGCGCCGGCCCGGGAAAAGGCATCCGGTTAAATACCGATTCCGGCAACCCCAAGCTTTCCGCAACCTTTCTCACGCCGTCTTTACGCAATTGGATTAAAGGCTCGATAATTTTATACCCGAAGGCCGCTTGCGGGTCTATGCCTAACTGCTCAAATACATTATGCTGCCTTTTAATTCCGGCAACGGTTTCATCAACGTCAGTCAGGATTGTTCCCTGCAAAAGATAGTTCGCCTGGCTGGCTCTTACTAATTTGCCAAAAACATTTTTATAAAAAGCCTGGGTAATTGCTTCTCTTTTCTCTTCTGGGTCGGTCAAGCCTTTTAAAGCGCTAAAAAACTCTTTTTGAGCTTCAACTATCTCTACTTTAACTCCTAATGTTTTGAATATCTTTACTATTTTTTGCGGCTCGCCTTCCCGCATTATCCCGTTGTCGATAAAATAAGTTTTTAGCCGCTCGCCCAAAGCCTTATGCCCAAGCATAGTAACCGCCGAAGAATCCACTCCACCGCTTAAAGCATTAATGGCTGTTCCTTTACCTACTATTTGCGATATTTCTTTAACCTTTTCTTCAATAAACTTGTTTGTATCCATTCCTAGTGCTTTTATTTCTTGTATCTCGGCCATTTTTTCTCCTTTCTTGTTTTGATTATGGTTAAGTGATTTTACCGCTTAAGCCCACAAATGACAAGAGTAAAAACCGTGTCATCCGCTAAATCCTCCCACGATGTTTCTTACCTTTTTCATGTCGGTTTCGCTTTGCATAGCTTTAAGAATTATAGCTGCTTGGTATTTCTCGAAAATGGCCGTATAGTCTGTGATGGCAGAACCATCGATACGCGTAAACTCCGTAAAAAATTCCTGCCATTTTTCACTTGAGGCGTTTTCAGCCATATATTGCACCAAGTTTACTATTTCTCTTCGCTTTATCAATCGTTTAGCATGCTTTTGCGCCGTAAAAAACTGCACTACCTTAATTAAAGCCTCATGGGAAAGATTCTGCCCATGGCCCCACTGTTTTAAATCGTTAAGGTTCTTTAAAAACTCATCGCCATGTTTCT
The DNA here is from genome assembly GCA_964577045.1 of uncultured Planctomycetia bacterium. Lineage (GTDB taxonomy): Bacteria > Omnitrophota > Gorgyraeia > Duberdicusellales > 4484-171 > JAHKAJ01. Next base: position 21,238 of record CAZNWL010000003.1, read on the forward strand.
CGTAAAGTTCGCTTAAGGCTTCACGGAGCTGAGGATTTTTTGCCTCGCCTAAATACGGCGAGATGGTATCGGCCAAGGCTAATTTTTTTGCTATTGATTGATGATTGGCAAAAAACCATTTGGCAAAAGCGGCTTTATCTTCCAAAGCCGCAAGCGCCGCGGAAAAAGGCGTGTAGCCGTAGTCAAGGGCAAGTTCTGCAGCTTTAAAATTCTTCAGCAAATAGATAAGCGCTTTTGAATCCCCGGGATGATAATTTCCTAAAGAATTCACAAACGAACGTAAATCATCATTAATTATAATACCAGAAACATCCTCTGCCTGCGACAAAAGTTCTGCCAAAACCTGCACGAATTTTTTATCCTCAGGGAAACGCGCGCACAGCTGGTCAAAAAGCGCCTGATTACGGCAAAAAACTTTATAAAGCGGGAAAAAATCAAGAGCAGTTGCGTCAACCCTCTTCAGGTAATCGCGAAAACCGGTATGCTTAAGCATCAAAACTAAAGCTCCTGATTTTTGCTGCTTAAGAAACTCGAGCAACTTTGAATCGTTAACTATAGCCGGAACTATATCTATGGCAGACGCCAGTTCTTTATCCCAACGGCAACGATAAGCCTGAATCCAAAGTTCGATGAACTGTTTTGTCCGCAAAGAATTCAAGATGCGGCCGGGCAGGCTTCCGGAAAGAAACAGTTTGAGGTATCTGGCAATCATCTCCGAATGGTCTGCCTCGCGCGATAAATCTTTGAGCGGCCCGCTAAGGAGGCTGCGGATATCTTTGGAGGAATTAAGACAATTGACATAACCGCGGTAATCTCCTGATTGATTGTACTCGAGAAACTCTAAAACCTTAAGCTCGGTAAAAACTTTGTAAGGCAAAGGTTTTAGTTTTGAATCTAAAGCCGCATTTTGCCGAAAAAGGTGCAGGGCTAACGGCACATAAAGCCGCTGTTCAAGAGTTTGGCGTATTTGGCCTAAATAATTTATTTTTTTCTGCTTAAACTTATCGTAAGCGCGCTTATCTATCAGGACCGGAAATAAACCGCCGATAGAATCTTTGGGGAAATCTTCCCCCAGCACCACTGCGATTTCCCTCTCGATTGACTGGTCGCTGAATTCCCCCAAGAAAAGATTGTTGAGGTCAAAATAGAGCGAATAAAGAAGCAATGCAGAAAGTTTTACTCTGGGAAGGACGTTTTTTTCATAGGCAGTAATTTCTGCGCCAACGGTCTTTTCTTTTACCTGGCTTATATATCCGGCAGCGGTCATCTTATCTTTGGCTAAAAGGGACATCGTTTCCACGATTCCCCGCATCTCCTCGCTAAAAGCCCGGCTTTTCTTGGACGCGGATATTGCGGCAAGATAGCGGAAGGCCGGAAAATCCCTAAAAATATCCAAGCCATCAATGAGTATGCTTTCCAAAGTTTGCAAAACCGTATCTTTTGTCTTGGAAGCAACGGCGCCTTCGATTTTAATCCGTGCCTCTTTCAGTTCATGGGCCGCAAAAAAATATCCGGCGCAGTCTTCTTCAATCGGCAAAGAGTTTTGAAAATGTCCGACTACTTTTGGGTGCATCAGCGCATAGGTAACCCGATAAAGGATAGTTTTAAGCAGCTCATCAAAGGCAGGCCGCTTGGCTACTAACTTTGGCAAACGGTCATAGAATTTATTGACGGCATTCACCAAATCTTCTAATTCGATAAGCTTGAGCAAGGCGAGAGAAAACTGTCGGGGTGGATTTTTATCATGAGGGCCTTTAAATAAATGCAGCATATTAAGGATAGTCCTATTTTCTCTCCGCTTCTAAAATCGGCCTGATGCCAATCATACTAAAGAAAAGCTCATCGCTTTTTATTTTTTCAACCGGACGCACTTCCTTTAGGCGGCGCGGAAGGGTTAACCCGATAAAAACTCTCAATAACGCCGATGCCAGAAATAGCGTCAGGATTTTATGCCCGAAAATAACCGGAAGTTTCGGCAATAATAATCCGCCGAGAATAGCGCCAAAGCAAAGGGCGATGCCGTTTAAAGTATTAAAATAAGCGATACAACGCGTCCTCTTCTCGGGGGTCACTGCATCGTAGATAAAATTAGAAGTGCAAAGGTTGAACCCCGCCCAGAGGAAACCGGAGAATACCTGGGCAAGAATAAGGTATAAAGGGTTATGGTTAAAAATCCACAAAATAGGAATGAGCCCGATTAACGGCGCCGTAGTTTTGATAATCTTCAAATTCCCTACCTTGTCAGCATGCCTCCCCCAACGGGCAATGGTGCAGTTAATAGTAAGAGTGGCAGTAAGAGTTATTAACGTGTAGAGTAAATAATCGAATTTTAAATCGTTAAGCATCAATACCGCAAAAAAAGGCGAGGCAAAATTGACCGAAAAATTCATCGCCGAGACAAAAACCGCAAACTTAGCAAAATTGCTCTCGCGCAGGCGCCTTAAAAATTGCACCAGGGTGAAATGGTCATCTTTCTTAACGTGTAAAGGCGGCTCATACATTTTATTGAGAAAATACCAGGAAATCATCCTCCAGACAAAAGCGCATCCGAATAAAAACGCAAAACCCAAGAATATATCGACCTTCTTCATAAAATAAAGCATGACGCCGGCTATAAACATAGCCGCCACTAACACAAAACCCAGCGCGCGGTTGCGCCAGCCAAAGTAATGCCCTCTTTTATCTTTGTCCACTAAATCCGACATAAGGCTTCCCCAAGCCGGAACAGCCAAAGCAGCGCAGCAGGTGAATAATACCACCAAGGCGATAAACAGGGCTGGTGAAGCCTGTTTGAGAAGGGCGACTGAAAGCATGGGAAGCAGCATAATCGCCTGTATAAAGACAAAAGTAGTGATTACTTTCTTGCGCGAACCCAGCCAATTGACGATTTCGGCGCTGCGAAACTGCACCAAAGAAGCCATAAGATTGGGCAGGGCGCTTAAAAAACCCACGTGCCTTACTGTCCCGCCCAAAAGAAGCAAGAAAGGGGTAAAATAATCCTGGGTGAAGCCGGTCATTGCGCTTGAGAATACCCCATCGTTAAAGGATACCTCTAAACTTCTCTTGGTTTTAGCGCCATCTATCTTCATTTCTGCGAAAGTTTTATTTGCTTACCACACCCGACCAGTTCTTTTTTGGCAGGTATAAGCGGCTTGTTATCTTTTCTTTTTGGAAAAAAATTTATCGATAAGTTTTTCTATGATAGGGTTAAGATTTATCTCAATTGT
>CAZNWL010000004.1:0-20402 GCA_964577045.1 uncultured Planctomycetia bacterium
AGTTTTCTCCATTTTGAGTTTATTTAGAGTTTAGAGTTTTGTGTTTAGGGTTTAACATAATTTGTTTCGGATTTCGATATTCGGATTTATCATCGTTCTACTAATAAAACATGTTCCTGGACGCCATCGGTAAGCACCACTTCATTGGGCCTAATTTCTTTTACGGTGAAGTTGCCTATTTTTGAACCCACTCTTACTACATCGCCGTTAACAATCGCGGTTGAGCCCTGGGGAGAATAAGTCACTCCTTCCAGTTTCAGTTCTGTTTCCCGGATGGCCGTAACCGGCCTGGCCTTAGAAACAAAGATATCCCGGCCCACCGGGATGGCTTCCGGCTCTTCGCTCGCCCGGATTATTTCCGCAGTAGAAGTTTCGCTTAATAAAGTCGAGAGGATAAGGCGCCCGGATGGGCCGCCGGAATCTTCGCCATTTTTGGAAGGAGATATTTCCAACTCCTCGATGTTTAAAAACGGCGACAACGCTTGTAAGCGGCTAAGGTAATTTAGAGTTTCCTTATAAGGAGCATCGAATTTAATTTCGAAAAAAATCCGTGAATACTCCTCTCCTGTTTCAATCTTCTGCCTTACCGAATTTATCTTAACGCCCTTAGACAATTTTGTCAGTTGGCTTAAAAACTGCGAAGAATTTTTTTTGCCCGGTAACTTCTCCTCCATCCGGGTTATCTCGGCTAGAAGCTGCTGGCACTGGCTGTCCAAAGATTGAATATTCTGCCTCTGCTCCTCTAAGCTGGGGAAGCGGCTGGTAAGTTCTTTGAACCTTCCTTGAGCCTTTTGCACGCTAGACCTGTAACGGCTAATCTTTCCCGATAAAGGCCTGTAGAAAATTTGAAAATAAAGGCTGACAAAGACGGCAAGCGCCAAGCCGATGATCAATAACTTTTCGCGCTCTTTTAAATTTTTAAAATTAGCTAATTTACTGGCCAAGTTGGTCATTGTTTCAAGGTTTAAGTTCAACGCCGATTTCAAAATTATAACTATTAGTTTTAGGGTCCTTCTGGGTATAGTTAAAAGTTACCTCCTTAAAGTCGGCTGATTTTTTCAGCTCCTCAATGAGCTGGGTGATTAAGTTCACGTCTTGAGCCGAACCAGTAAGGCTTATCTTCCTTTCTGCATACAAAAGCTTAGTGGCCCAAATATCCTGGGGTAGAATGCCGGCTACTTCGGCTAAAACTTGGGAAAAATTCTCCGGGCTTCGGACTGCCGAATTAAGGACATTCAAACGCGACTCAAGGAGGTTCTTCTGCTCCAGGAACTTACCCTCGTCTTCAGCAAGATTAAGCTGCTGTGATTGCAGCCGGCTAAGCTGGCTTTGCGCGGTCCGGATTTTAGCGGCGAAAGATTTATTTTTAAAGCTATAAAAACCTAAGCGCCCTGCCTGGACTATAATTAAAAAAACTGCCAAACTTACCGCCAAAGCCGCGATTTTAACCGGCGTCTGCTGCAAATGTTCCTTTAAAAACTCAAGGCCTTGTTTAGCTCTTTCCTTAGGCAAAAGATTGATACGTTTAGCCGCGCTGATTTTAGAAGCCACTGCCAAGCCGCTGGCTTCGGCAAATTCAACTCCTGCATCAAGCAAGAGCTTTTTTTCTTGCGGCAAATTCGCGGGAAGCTTGAAAAACGAAAAAGGATTAATTTTTTCAACCGGAACCCCTAAACGGGCAGATAAAAAAGCTTCCAGGTTTTTAAGGTTAGAGCCTCCGCCGCAAAGGATTACCCTATCAAACTTGGTGATTTGCGATTGCACCACCTGATAGGAAAAATATTTGAAGGAATGCTGGATGTCCACCACCAAATTTTCCAAAGCAGAAACTATACTGTGATAGACAGATAGGCTTAAGTCTTGCTTCTCCCGGCGGGATTCGTCCTCTTTAAATACCGGAATCTTTTTATCCGCAGACCAAAAGCTAAAACCGTATTGTTTTTTTAACTTTTCCGCCTCTGGTTCAGATACGCCGCAAACTTTACTGATTTGAGTAGTTAAATGCAAAGCATTAAAACTTAAACCTCGGCAAAAATAAAGGCTTGAGCCTTTCTCAATGGCCAAGCTGCTTTCCTGGGCGCCTAAATCCAGCCAAAGAGTTACTTCGTTTTCAGCCGGCGGCAATTTTCTGAATTGAGATAGGTTAATCAAACTTATTGGCGCTGCTGAAATTTCCTGTAGTTTAAGGTTTAAATCGGCGAAAAGGGAAATTATCTTCTCTACGGACGTTTTGGCTGCACAAACTGCCAACACCATAGTTTGAGTAGTTTTAAAGCCGGATGCCGCGTCAATTTTAATATAGTCGAAAACAAGCTCTTCAGGGCCTAAGCCAAAAGGCCGGCTTTGCGCTATCTTCCAGTAAACTGCTTGCTTCAACTCTTCCTCGGACATCAGGGGGAAGGTAAAGTTATAAATGCGCAGGTCTTTCAAGGGCAATGCGGCTACCACCTCTGGGCCGATGTCATTGCGGGCGATAATCGCTTTAAGCTGCTCCTGTTGGCTTTTGGGCAAATCTTCGCGGTCAAAAGTGGCAATCTCTCCCGTGGGTTTAGAAGTTTGGGCCAGTTGGAAAATTTTAACCGCTTGAGTGCCGATGTCTATTCCTGCGGGCAGGCGCCCGGACGAAGACGGCTCTTTATGCTGCTTTGAGAGGACAGATTTGGCCGGATCCCTGAAATAAGTAAAAATAGCCGAAACCTTCTCGGCTGCCTGTTTAGGCCTTTCAAATATCTCTTTTACGATATCCTTCTTTATATCCATCCTAAAATCACTTGCTTAAATTCCAAATTACAAATTCCAAATTACAAATAAATTCTAATGACCGAAACAATATCTGTTTTGGTCATTCGGTAATTGGAATTTGTAATTTATTTGGAATTTGGATATTGGAATTTGGGATTTTTTCATAATCTTCTTTTTTAAGCATTGACTGACTGCGGGCAATTACCTCTTCGGCTAAGCTTAAATAATCAACCGCCCCGCTGGAACGCCGGTCGTATTCCATTATTGACTTTTTATGCATCTGGGCCTCGGCTAATTTTATATTCATCCCGATTGCCGCGGTAAATACTTTGTCTTTGAAATAGGCCCTGATTTGCTCAAGGATTTCCCGGCTCATCCGGGTACGTTTATCAACCAGCGTAGGCAATATCCCGATAATTTTAAGCCCGGAGTTCAAGCGCTCAATTACAATATTTATGGTTGCGAAAAGTTCCTTCATGCCTTCCAAAGCAAAATAATGGGTTTGCAGGGGGACTAAAAGAAGGTTAGCGGCGGTTAAGCCGTTTATGGTCAAAAGATTGAGCGAAGGCGAGCAATCAATGATTATATAATCATAATGCCGTTGATGGGTGTTAAGCATTTTATAAATCGCCGTCTTAAGAATCATCTCTCTACCTAATAAATCCGCTATTTCAAGCTGGGCGCCGGTAAGCAAGGCTTGAGCCGGGGCAATGTCCAAGTGATTAATCTGCGTCGGCACAATCGCACGCTCTAATTCCAAGCTCTTCGTCATTACATCGTAAATGGAATAAGCCAGCCGGTCAATGTCAACCCCTAAGCCCAAGGAAGCATGGGATTGGGCATCTAAATCAATCAGTAAAACTTTTAAATTTTTACTCGCTAAAGCCGAACACAGGTTTATGGCGGTAGTAGTCTTTCCGCAACCGCCTTTTTGATTGGCAATAGCGATTACCGCTGTTTCCAACTGGCGTGGAGTTACGGGAATTTCCGGCTCTTTCGGGCTGGGCTTAAAGAAAAAAGACTTAAAATCTTCAAACATTTTGCCACCTCTTTTTTATAGCCTGTACTGGATATCGTAACCTTTTTCTAACTTCTTTTGAATAAGCCTTAAAGGATACCCTTCTCTCCGCAAACGCTGGATAGTTTCAAAAACTGCCACAACTTCTCTGCGGTCATAAAGCCGGTGATTGCCTTTGCGGCTTTTGATTTTAAAAAACCCCAGGTTAGTGTAATAGTTGACGCTGGCTAGGGAAAGTTTCAAGATTCTGGCTAATTGAATAGTGGTTACCAAATCTTCGGGCATAACCTTCTCCTCACCCCTTATTTCTCCAATCGCAGCTTCGACAAAATATTGCTTGTTAACATGTGCTATATGTATAGTAGCATAAGCACTTACTCCATGTCAAGCTTTTTTCCTATTTTTTATATTTTTCAGAGCCGGGGTCTGGAAAATGGTCACTCTAAGAATAGATTTTTAATGTCTGCTAATTCACGCTGGTAATCTATCCTTGAATCTACAAATTCTTTATAGCTTTCAGGCTCAACATGCATCAATCTAACATAATTACATAATTGCTGGCTCTCCTTTGTCTGACCTAAGAATTCTTTATAAGAAGAAAAAGGCCAATCTTGAGGCTTATCAACCAAATAAGCCGTTGTAGGGTTTAGATGAATGTAGCGAGTTAAATGCATTAATTGCTCACCAGTTTCTACCAAAATATTACTAAATCTAGACTCCCACAAAGGTCCTTTTCGGTTAGTTTTGATGTTAAAATAGTGTGAATAGCTGTTTAAAATGCTATTCATATATTGGGTAATGCCATTTTCTTTCAACTGTTGTAAAACTAAATGTATATGGCTAGGCATAATGCAATAACAAATTATCTCTACTAATTTATCTTTTGAAGCTTGATATTTTTCAACAAAGGTATGCTTGTTTTTTGTCTCGAAAAAAATAGAAAAGGCAAAAGCTGGGTTTTCCGTTTGATAGTATTTAAACAAACTCCTCATTCTTTCGAGTTCCTTATAATCCCTAAAAATCTTACATCCGGCTATGCTTTTGGATAAAATATGGTAAGTTTCACCGTTCACTAAAGGGACCTTTCTCGCTGGCATCTCGTCCTCCTTTTCTTCCAGACCCGGGGTCTGAAAAGGGTCTTTTATATATAGACGTATGAAGATGGGAAATTCTTTCAAAAATTTTAAATATTTTTCAGAGCCGGGGTCTGGAAAATGGTTAGGTTAAAAAGTTGGCCTCAAGATGGTAGGCGGTGAAACTGCTTAACACCGACGAGATTTCTTCCTGGCATTGAGCCGGGATTTGCAGGCGGCGGATTAAAGAAAAATCGCTGTCTTGGATATAGTTAATACAACGCGAGGCCTGTTGGCTTAAAAACCGCACATCCCCTATTTTAAGCCGGCAAGATGGGCAGACAAAGCCGCCCCGGGAGACGCTAAAAGTATTCTCCTGCTTCAGCAAGGTTTGGCAGCTGATACAATGGTTGAGTTCGGGTTTGAACCCGGAAAGGGTGAGAAATTTTATTAAAAATGTATGCAGGACGAATGTAGGGGCGAAAAATTTTTCGCCCCTACCCAATAAATCCAGACAATCTTTGATTAAATTAAAAATATAAGGGTTGGCATCCCAAATCTCAATTGTCCGGTCAATGAAGTTAAAGATTTTTCCGGCTGCTTTGGCTTTGGCTAAATCCCCGCGTAAAAAATCATAATCAGAAATAATATCCGCGTGGCTAATCAGCCAGATTTCGCTCTTCTTGGGATAAAAAATAAACTCATTAAGGCTGAAAATATCCAGCGGCGAGGAAAATTCGCGCTTATGGGTATAAAAACCTTTAAAGATACCGCGGATTTTACCGAACTTTTCCGTATAAATGCTGGCAATCAGGCTGGTCTCGCGGAAATTATAACGCTTCAGGACAAATCCCAGGTCTTTCTGTATCATATTATTTTACGCAGGATTTTTTCCTGTTTTCTTTCCATGCGCTGCTTTTGGCTTTTGGTGCGGTCATCGTAACCAAAAAGATGCAGGATGCCGTGAATGCAATAAAGAAGAAGCTCCTCCTGCCAACAGCCTTTGGCCGCCTTAACCGCCTCCTCCACTGAAACGACAACTTCGCCTAGATAATTGGGGTCAAAATCATCTTCCAGAGGGAAGGAGATAACATCTGTAGGGTGCGATTTTTTAAAATATCTTTTATTTAACCTCTTGATGAATCTATTGTCACACAAAACAAAAGATATTTTTTTGCTGGATGCGCTCCCTGCCTGGGTTAATTTTTTCCGGAGGTTCTTAAGACTTACTCTCTTTATTTTTTGGCGGTTTGTTATTTCGATTTTCATCCTTAGGATAGTTTACGCGGGTATGAAAGATGGCGTTTAAAATACGGGTAAAACTCTGGGTAATTTTCTCGATATCTTTTAAGGTCAGGTCGCACTCGTCAAGTTCGCCTTCCATAAAGCGCTTCTTCACCACTTCCCTGACCATTTCTTCGATCCGCGAAGGGGTGGGGTCTTCCAGAGTCCGGGAAAGCGCCTCGATAGTATCAGCCAAACCGACAATGGCAGTTTCCTTAATCTGCGGTTTGGGGCCGGGATAACGGTAATCCTCTTCGCGCATACCTTCTGGCTCAATTTCCTTGGCCCGTTGATAAAAATAATAAACCAGGGTCCGGCCGTGATGCTGGGAGATAAAATCAATTATTTTAGGATTAAGGCGGTATTTTTTAGCCAAATCTATTCCGTCTTTTACATGGTTAAAAATAATAATTTTGCTCATTGAGGGTTTTAAATTCTTATGCACGTCGCGGTAGCTGACCACGTTTTCTACAAAATAATCGGGCTTAATCATCTTTCCGATATCATGATAATAGGAGCCGACTCTGGCTAACAGCGGGTTAGCGCCGATGCTTTCCGAAGCGGCCTCGCTTAAATTAGCGACTACCAGCGAATGCTGATATGTGCCGGGAGCTTCCAGGATTAGCTTGCGCAGCAAGGGATGGTTAAAATCGGACAACTCCAGCAGCGAAACGTCGGTCACCACTTTGAAAATATATTCAAAAACCGGCAAGAACCCTAAAACTACCCCCGAGGAAATAATGCCGTTAAGCAGGCAAAGCTTCAAAAGGTTTAAATCAATGCCGGATAAGACAAAAGAACTCTGCTCTCTTTCCATAAGAAAAGCAACGGCGAACTGGATGACCCCGGCTATGAGCCCTGCTCGGATAATCTGAAACCGCCTGCGGCTCTTAAAAGTAAGCATGGCCGCCGACAAAGAACTGATAAATAATACCACTCTTAAATTAAAATTTCCGCCGTCAATGGCCGAGCTTATCGAGGTAATGAAAATTATAAAAAGCAGGGAAAGTTCCAGGCTGTTAAAAAGCAGGGTAACCAGCATGGCAAAGCCGATAGCCACAATACCGTATCCGGAAATCCGCAAAGTTATGACGGTTAAAAGCGGTATCAAAAGCCCAATGGCGGCTAAAATCGATAAATCCAGATAGCTAGGAAGGTTATCAATCCTTCTGATAAAACGGGCATAGATAAAAAGAATCAAGGTTAAAGCCAGCAGCGAAAAATCAATATCATAAATAAAAAAAACAAACCCGACAATCCCGAAAAAAGTAATCCCGATAATCAGGTTATCCGGGCTAATCTCTTTTTTCGCTATAGAAATTTTCATATAGAGTTCTGAAAAAGTCTTAAAGACTAAAGAGTTTTCTGATTACAGAGATTAAATATAGATTACGAAGATTAATAATCACTGTAATCAAAATTCTCTGTCGTAATTTTATCTGCATTATAAGCAAAAGCTATTCTAAAGAGCCGGAATTTTAATCTGCGTTCCGGGATAAAGCCGGTCGGGATTCTTGATAACATCGAGATTGTTATCGTAAATTAATTTCCACTTCCGGGTAGTCCCGTAAAATTTCTGCGATATCTTCTGGAGGGTGTCGTCCTTACCGACTGTGTAAGGGGTATAATTTTGGGTATCCGCAGCTGCGGCAGGAGCAGAAACTTCCGGCGCCGGCGTAGAACTTTCGGCTGAAGGAGTTTCCGCGGGAGATGATTTTTTAGGGGCGGATTTAGTTTTAGTAAAGCCTATTTCTATTTCCATAACGGATATCTTGCGGTTTGGGCCGAGCTTACTTTCTTTAGGCTCAATCTTCGGCGTTCCCGCTAAAAAACCCTGATTGCCTTCGATAGTAGTATCAATACGAGGCTTTTCTGTTTCGTAAGTCCGGACGGCCATGCAACCAAATAAAAAAACCACACCGCTCAACAACCACATCTTTCTCATTTCTTAACCTCCCTCTTAAAATCCTAAACCCAAAATCCTAAACTCTAAATAAATCCAAAATCACAAATCCAAAATTTTTATATATTTTATGTTTTGAGTTTTCTTCATTTTGAGTTTTGAGTTTGTTTAGGATTTAGAGTTTAGGGTTTAAAATTTCCCTATCTCTACCTTTCTATCTGTTCTGGCTCTGATAACTTTAGATAAAGTTCCTTAAGCTGCTTTTCCGTAACATAAGAAGGGGCGTCGGATAAAGGGCACACCCCCCTCTGGGTCTTGGGGAAAGCAATGACTTCTCGGATGCTTTCCGAACCACTTATTATAGCATAAAGCCGGTCAAGGCCAAAAGCAATCCCGCCGTGGACCGGAACGCCGTGTTTAAAGGAACGCAGGAGAAATCCGAACTTAGCCTCGGCTTCGCTTTGCGAAATACCTATGAGGCTGAAGATTTTCTGCTGTAACTGAATGTCATGTATCCTGATTGAACCCGAACCGAGCTCCTGGCCGTTTAGGACTAAATCATAGGCTCTTGCCCTCACTTTGGACAGGTCGCCATCCAGAAACTTCAAATCCTCCGGATGCGGAGAAGTAAAAGGGTGATGGCACATCTGCCAGCATTTTTCGTCCTGGTTAAATTCAAAAAGCGGAAAATCCAAAACCCAGGCAAAACGAAACTGCCCCTTTCCGATATCCGGCTTATCGCTGTTATATTTTTCCATAGCTTCTTTATAAAGAATCCGTTCAAAAGGCCTTTTGATTTCCACGCCCAAAGCCTTGGAAAAAACTTCTACCATCATCTGCTCTGTCAAAGAAATAATATCTTCCTCTGCGACAAAAGACATCTCCATATCCAGCTGGGTGAATTCCGGCTGGCGGTCTTTGCGCAAATCTTCATCGCGAAAGCAGCGGACAATCTGGTAATACTTATCCATGCCGCCAACCATTAGAATCTGCTTAAAAAGCTGGGGCGACTGGGGAAGCGCATAGAACTTATTCGGCTGTAAACGCGAAGGAACCAAATAATCCCTGGCGCCTTCGGGGGTAGATTTAGTAAGAAAAGGCGTCTCGACTTCCAGGAAACCCTGCCGGTTGAGAAAACTCCTGAACTCCTGATTCATTTTATGCCGTAAGATTAAATTGTTACGGATTTTGTCGCGGCGTAAATCTAAATAGCGATGGGTGAAACGGACTTCTTCGCTGGCTTCGGTTTGGTCATCGACATTGAAAGGCAAATCGCAGGCGCTGCTGATTACTTCCAGATCTTTAGCCGAAACTTCTATCAAGCCGGTAGAAATATTGGGGTTTTCGGTATTTTTTGGCCTCAAGCCCACTGCGCCTTTAATCTTAAGCACATCTTCGTTACGTATTTTTTTTGCCCTTTCATAAGTGGCCTTGTCGGGTTTGGGAAGAAATACTACCTGGGTAATTCCATAACGGTCCCTTAAATCGATAAAAATAATTTTTCCGTGGTCTCTGCGGGCCGCTACCCAACCACAAAGAGTTACTTCTTTATTTACGTCTTCCTTATTTAATTCGCCGCAGGTATGTGTGCGCAACATATTTCAATTATCCTGTCAATTTTAATTTTTTCCTGTGTGCCTTTTTCCATATCTTTTAAAATCACGCAATCTTCTTTTAACTCTTCGCTGCCGACGATTATAACGTAACGGACGCCTATTTTTTGGGCAACTCTCAACTGCCCTTTTAGAGACTTCTGATTATAGTCGCAATCAGCGCTTAAAGCTTTTTTACGCAGGTTATTTAGAATTTTAAAAGCGACGCTGAACAGATCTTTCTCAACCACCGCTACAAAAACATCTGTTTTTCTGGCTTCCCGGGCTTCTCCCAAAACTAAAAGAATCCTTTCTACGCCTAAAGCAAAGCCCACTGCTGGAATTTGCGGCCCGCCCAAAGAATGGATAAGGTTATTATACCTGCCTCCGGCGCCAATAGCATCTTGTGAGCCTAATTTAGGAGAAGTAATTTCAAATACTGTATTAGTATAATAATCCAAGCCACGCACTAAACAGGAATTATGCTCGTATTTTATGCCCAAACCCTCCAATAAGTTCAATAAATTCTTATATTTATCAAAGCATTCCTTGCACAGATATTCTTTCCCGCCGGTTTCCGCATGCATAAAACCCCTGACTTGTTTTGAGCACTCTTCTTTTTTACAGTCCAAAACCCGCAAAGGGTTTTTCTCCAATCTGCGCTGGCAATCTTCGCAAAGGCGGCTTTTTCGTTTTTCCAAATCACCTTTTAGCAGGCGGCTGAATTTTTCCTTGTCGTCAGGACAGCCCAAAGAATTAATCATCAGCTTCTTTTCTTTAATGCCGGCAGCTTCTAAAATTCTTAAACTCAAATCAATCATCTCGGCATCGAGATAAAAACTATCCGAACCGATAGCCTCGGCTCCTAAATGATGGAACTGGCGCAGCCTTCCTTTCTGCGGCCTTTCTCCGCGAAACATCGCGCCGCTATAAAAAAACTTGTGAAAATCTCCCTGTTTATACAAAGCATTCTGTAAATAATACCTGACTACCTGGGCAGTCCCTTCGGGGCGCAAAACGATATCCTTGTCCTCTATTTTAAACATCTGGCGGTCCACGATATCGGTTCCGCTGCCTACGCCTTTGATGAATAATTCCCTTTCCTCAAGCAAAGGCAGGATAATTTCCTGATAACCGAACAGCTCAAATATTTCTTTTGCTGCGCTCGCTACCTTCTGGAAACTAGAGCTTTCAGCCGGGCCGAAATCCAAAGTCCCCCGGACATTGCTATAGGTTTTTCTCACCAGCTTTTCCTCCTGTAAACTTTACGGAAAGATAACCCTGGCAGGGAGAATCTTTGAGGTTCATTGCGCTGCTGTAGGGGCGCATTGCAATGCGCCCCTACTTTATGAATTTCTTCATTTCCAGGCCGGGCTTAAAAACAACAGTGCGCCTTTCCGGGACCGGAACGACTTCGCCGGTCTTGGGGTTTCTGCCAATCCTTTTCTTCCTCTTTTTGACCTGGAACACCCCAAAATTACGCAGCTCAATCCTTTTGCCAGCCTTGAGGGCTTCGAAAATCTCGTCAAAAGTCCTCTGGACCACCTCTTTAACCACGACCTGTTTTATCTCGGTGTCCTGGCTGATTTTCAGCACCAAATCGCGTTTTCTCATACTCTAAGTCTATCAACCTCAAAGCTTAGTGTCAAGCGTAATTTATCTAAGCCTGCGGCTACAAAACCAGCGAGAGGTTGCCTTCGCCCACCAATTCCCCTACCTGGCGCAAGGACTGTTCGCTGATATTAATCGAGAAACTGTCGGCGGTTTTGACTTTTACCCCGTTGAATTTGGGGTCTTTGAAGGAAAAAAGAATGGGAGTTGACCCTTTATTGCTGGTAAAAACCGCTTTTAGCTTCTCTAAAGGCAGGCTCTTACCCTCAATAAAAATATTCATCTGTTTTATGCTTTCTACCAGCTTTTCTAAAGGAATAATTTTAGCCGCTAAGATTTTAGGCACCCGCTCTTTAGCCTCCACCTTGCCTTTTAAGGTAATTACCGCTTTTTCCCTTAAATATAAGCCGGCTTCTTCAAAAAGGCGGGGAAAAACAAAAACTTCAATGCTGGCAGTTTCGTCTTCAATCTTTAAAATAGCCATGCGCTGGCCTTTTTTGCGGGTAGTAATCACTCTTGCCTTTTCAATTACTCCGCAAACTGTGACTTCCTCGCGGGCTGGATGTTCGTAAAGCGCAGAAATTCTTTCGCGGCGCAGGTAATTAACCACTTCGGAAAAAGAACGCAAAGGGTGGGCAGTAAGATAAATCCCCAAAAGCGCCTTCTCAAAGTTTAAAATCTGCGCTAAAGGCCACTCCTCTACTTCCGGCACAGTTTCATCGCGGGCGGTTTCAAAAAGCATAAGCTGGGAAGTATCTTTTTTTCTGCCGCTTTTGTCCAATAGGCGCTCAAGTAAAGCCATCATCTGGGCGCGGCGAAGTTTAAAAGAATCCATAGCCCCGGATTTAATCAGGCTTTCCATAACTTTTCTGTTGACTACCCGCAAATCCACACGGGCGCAAAAATCAAAAATATTCTTAAACTTCTCCTGTTTTCTGGTGGTAATAATGCTTTCCAAAGCTGCCTGGCCTACATTTTTAATCGCTAAAAGGCCGAAACGGATATTTCCGTCATCGGTTACCGTAAAATTAGTAAAACTGGTATTAATGTCCGGCGGCAGCACCTTGATTTTCATTTGCGCCGCTTCATTCACATATTCGACCACCTTATCGGTGTTGTTACGCTCGCTGGTTAAAAGCGCAGTCATAAACTCGACCGGATAATGGGCTTTAAGATAAGCTGTCCGGTAAGAAATAAGCGCATAGGCAGTAGAATGGCTTTTATTGAAGCCGTACCCCGAAAAATAATCTATCAAATCGAATATCTGGCCGGCCACCGCAGCGGGAATCTTATTTTTGCTGCAGCCTTCCATAAATAAATGCCGTTGCTCCTCCATAATTTCGGGGATTTTTTTGCCGATGGCTTTTCTTAAAAGGTCGGCCCTGGCCATATCGAAGCCGGCTAATTTAGAAACTATCTGCATAATCTGTTCCTGATATAAAATTATTCCGTAGGTTTTCTTTAGAATCGGCTCAAGCGCGGGATGAACGTAAGTAATCTGGTGCCTGCCTTGCTTACGGTTGATAAAATCATCGACCATGCCGCTGCCCAAAGGCCCGGGCCGGTAAAGCGCAAGTACGGCAATTAAATCTTCGAATCTCGAAGGGTGTATCTTGGTTAAAATTTCCCGCATGCCCCGAGATTCAAGCTGAAACACCCCAATAGTGTCGCCTTTGGACAAAAGCGAAAAAGTTTTTTTGTCATCCAAAGCAAGTTTAGCAATATCCAAATCTTCGCCTTTAGTGTGCTTGATTATTTTTGTCGTCTCCTCAATCACAGTGAGCGTTTTTAAGCCTAAAAAATCCATCTTTAAGAGGCCGGTTTTTTCCAAAGAACCCATATCAAAGCCAGTAACTGTTTCTCCTTCGGCCCCCTTGATTAAGGGCACCCGCTCAATCAATGGCCGGTCAGAAATCACTACGCCTGCGGCGTGAGTCGAAGCATGGCGCGAAAGGCCTTCCAGCTGCATCGCCACATCAATCAAGCGCTTTATCTGAATATCCGCATCATAGGCTGCCTGCAGTTCCGGGCTTAAGCCCAAGGCGGCTTTCAAATTAGTGTTCTGCCCGACAGTATAAGGAATCATCTTGGCAATGCGGTCAACATCAGCATAGCTTAAGCCCATGACCCTGCCCACATCCCTGACCACAGCTCTGGCTAACATCGTTCCGAAAGTGATAATTTGAGCCACGCTTTCTTTGCCATATTTTGCGGCTACGTAATCCAATACTTTCGACCGCTTCTCATAGCAAAAATCAATATCAATATCCGGCATGGAAATCCGGGCAGGATTTAAAAAGCGCTCAAAGAGAAGCTCATAGGCTAAAGGGTCGATATCGGTTATTTTTAAAAGATAGCTCACGATGCTTCCGGCAGCTGAACCGCGGCCCGGGCCTACGGGAATGCGGTTTTCTTTGGCGAATTTAACCAAATCCCAGATAATCAAAAAATAACTGGCAAAACCGGTCTTTTTAATTATGCTTAGCTCATATTCTAGGCGTTCTTTGACTTCTTTAGTGGCTGCAGGGTAACGTTCTTTTAAATTTTGATTACAAATCTTTTTTAAATAGCCTTCTTCGCTTTCTCCTTCGGGAATAGGAAAATGCGGCAAATGGATTTTGGAAAAATCCAGGGTAAGGTTGCATTTCTGGGTAATCTCTAAAGTGTTCTTCAGAGCTTCGGGCACTTCTTTAAAAATTTCCTTCATCTCTTCGGGCGAACGGAAATAAAAAGTATCGCTGTTAAATTTAAAACGGTTAGGGTCGGAAAGCAGCCCTTGCGTCTGGATGGCTAACAACGCTTCGTGGGCAAAAGCCTCTTCTTTTTCCAAATAATGGATATCATTGGTGGCGACTAAAGGAATGTTTAAGTCCCGGCTGATTTTAAGCAAGCCGGCGTTGACTTTTTTCTGTTCGGGCAGCCCGTTTTCCATAATCTCTAGATAGAAATTGCCCTGGCCAAAAATATTCAGATATTCATCGGCGATTTTGCAAGCTCCGGGGAAATTATCGGAAAGAATCTGCGAGGCCACTTCTCCTTTCAGGCAGGCACTGGAAGCAATCAGGCCTTTAGCATATTTAGCCAAAAGCTCCTTGTCCACCCTCGGCCGGTAATAAAATCCTTCCAAATGCGCCAGGCTGACCAATTTAATCAGGTTACTGTAACCCTCTTCGTCTTTAGCTAAAAGAATAAGGTGGTAGTTGGTGTCAAAGCCCGGCTTATACTCTTTATCAAAACGCGAACCAGTGGCGACATAAGCTTCGCAGCCGATAATCGGCTTTAAGCCTGCCTTCATGCACAGGCTGTAAAATTTTATCGCCCCGAAGATATTTCCGTGATCGGTTATCGCCAAAGCCGGCAGTTTAAACTCCACGGCTTTATCAATCAGGCGTTCCAGCAAGCAAGCGCCGTCTAAGAGGCTGTATTGGGTATGCACGTGCAGATGTACAAAATCCGAATGATCCATCATTCCCACTCAATCGTTGCCGGTGGTTTGGAACTGATATCGAAAACGACTCGATTGATTCCTCTCACCTTATTAATTATCGAATTGGAGATTTCGTTGAGGACTTCGGGGGGGAGTTTGGCCCAGTCAGCGGTCATGCCGTCAGAGCTGGTTACTGCCCGGATGGCTACTACGTGTTCATAGGTGCGTTTATCGCCCATCACCCCCACGGTTTTTAAGGGAAGTAAAACCGAGAAAGCCTGCCAAGTTTGATTATAGAGGCCGCTTTTTCTCATTATCCGCTCTAAGACTGCGTCAGCTTCCCGTAAAATCTTTAACTCTTGCGATTTTACTTCTCCGATAATCCGCACGGCCAGGCCTGGCCCGGGAAAAGGCTGGCGGTTGACAATCGCTTCGGGAAGCTTAAGGATTTTAGCAATCGCCCGGACTTCATCCTTAAAAAGCTCCCTGAACGGCTCGATCAATTTAAGCTTCATATTTAAGGGGAGCCCTCCGACATTATGGTGGGTTTTAATCCGGGCAGTCGGGCCGCCAAAAAAAGGTATGGATTCTATCACGTCAGGATAGAGCGTGCCCTGGACTAAAAATTCTACATTTTTTATCTTCTTTGCTTCGGCTTCAAAGACCCGGATAAACTCATGGCCGATAATTCTTCTTTTTTCCTCCGGGTCAAGCACTCCCTTTAATTTTTTTAAGAATTGGCGGCTGGCATCAACATAACGCAGGTCAATTTTATAATGCTCTTTAAAGATTTTAATAACCCTTTGCGGTTCGTCCTTGCGTAAGAGCCCGTTATTTACAAAAATACATTTAAGCCTTTTGCCCACCGCTGCATTGGCCAAAACCGCGGCTGCCGAAGAATCTACGCCGCCAGATAAACCGCAGATAATATTTTTATTTCCGGATTTTTTTCTTATTTCTCTTATCTTTTCAGAGATAAAATCTTCCAGCTGCCAGTTGGCAAAACAATCGCAAATCTTGAATAAAAAATTAGAAATAATCTGGATTCCTAAATCGGTATGCGCCACTTCCGGATGGAACTGCACGCCATAAATGTTTTTGGCGCTATTGCCGATAGCAGCGTAAGGGGTATTGGCCGTATGGGCTAAGCTTACAAACCCTTTAGGCAAATTCAAAACTTTATCGGTATGGCTCATCCAGGAAGTGATTTGGGCAGGAAGCGAGAAAAAAAGGCCTTGATGGTCATCAATGTGCATCGGGGCCCTTCCGTATTCCCGCTTTTTTGATTCGCCCACGCGTCCACCCAAAGTCTTTACCAGAATCTGCATCCCGTAACAAATACCTAACGTCGGAATGCCTAAGCTTAAGATTTTTTTTTCCAGATGCGGAGCGCCTTTTTCGTAAACGCTGTGCGGCCCGCCGGAGAGAATAATGCCTTTAGGGTTTAGGCGCTGAATTTGGGCGGGGTTGATTCTGCAGGATTCAATTATACTGAATACTTTCAGCTCTCTGACTCTTCTGGCAATAAGCTGGGTGTACTGGGAACCAAAGTCCAGAATTAAAATCGTATCTTTTTTCATTTACCCATGCCGACTCTTTGCGCAGCCTGAAAAACTTTTCCTTCAGTTTGAATCGAAGGAGCAATGATTATCTCGACAAAATGCATTTCTTTAATGTTTTTGGCGCCCAGCGAAGCCATGGAAGTGGAAAGCGCGCCAATCAGATTCTGCGAACCGTCATCCACGTCAGCCGGACCAAAAAGAATCTGTTCTAAACTTCCGGATACGCCCACTTTAATCCGCGTCCCGCGCGGCAAATTACCGTGAGAAGTAGCCATCCCCCAATGGAAGCCCCTGCCCGGGGACTCCTTGGAGCGGGCAAAAGCCGAACCAATCATCACGCTGTCCGCTCCGCAGGCAAAAGCTTTACAGACGTCGCCGCCGCGGCTCATCCCGCCGTCGGTGATTATCGGGACGTATTTACCGGTTTTTTGGTAATAAAAATCACGGGCAGCCGCGCAGTCAATGGTTGCGGTCACTTGCGGCACGCCAATGCCTAAAACTCCTCTGGTGGTGCAGGCTGCGCCCGGCCCCACGCCGACCAAAATACCAGCGCAACCGGTCTCGAGCAGCTCCAAGGTGATATCGTAAGTTACGCAGTTGCCGATGATTACCGGAATCTTCCTCTGTTTGCAGAATTTAGCCAAGTTTAAAGGAGTGTATTTGGTAGAAATATGCCTGGCAGTAGTCACGGTGGACTGCACCACAAAACAGTCTGCGCCGGCTTCTTCGGCGAGGCTGGAAAATTTGGCAGCGTTTTGCGGAATACAGCTTACCGCGGCATATCCTTTAGCTTTCTTTATCTGGCTGACTCTTTTTGCGATTAATTTTTCTTTTATCGGGGTAGTGTAAACTTTCTGAATCAGGTTAGTCGCAGTGTGCGCATCGGCTTTAGAAATTTCTAAAAGCACTTCGTCAGGATTATCATAACGGGTCTGGACGCCGTCTAAATTTAATACGGCAATGCCGCCTAAACGCGACATCTCAATAGCGAATTTAGTGCCCACCACTCCGTCCATAGCCGCGGCTAATATGGGAACGGCAAATTTCTTCCCGTTAAACTCCCAAGATACATCGACCTCCTCGGGGTTTATGGTAATCTTTCCCGGAGCCAAAGCGATTTCATCAAAACCATAACAGCGGCGCGCGCGTCTGCCTATGCCAATCCACTCTGCCATCTTTTACCTCCTCACTTAAAAACCATATGTCTTACGGATGTACTTCTCCATGGAATCTGCCATATCAATTGAAATCGAGCGCACTTTATCCAAATATTCCTGCATCTTTGCCCTCTCGCCCATTTCAGCGTAAATATTCGCTAAAGAAAAATAACATTGGGCCCGGGCAATATCAAACTTTTTAGGGGAAAAATTCATAAGTTTTATGGCTTCTTCCAAACATTCGATACCAGCTTCATAATATTTTTTATCCGCATATTCTCCCCCCATCAGCATCTTGACTAATACCATGCCTGATAATATAAGATTATATTCCTCTGTATCTTTAGTTACCTTAGGCAAAGCTTTTTCAAAATACTTAAAGGCTAACTCATCCTCATAGTTAGTTATGGCGCTAAAGCCCGAACTTACCAGGTCAAGGACTTCTTTCTTGAGCCTGCCCATAATAGCTTCTTTCTCTTCGGGGGGAAAAACTGCCTGTGAATAAAATTCAGTAGTATTAAACTCGCCAGAAGGTTTTTCCGCATTTTTTTGATAAGGTTTCACCTTGGCCAGGAAATTGGGGTCAATCTGCTGGCCAAGATTAATGGCCTGGTCGCAATATTTTCCTGCCAGCTCTTTCTGGCCGTTCTCAAAATATATCCAAGAAAGGTTATAACAGGTATGGCCGTCATAAGGGTCAAGGCTGATTGCTTTTTTGGTCTCGGCAATTGCCTCCTGGTATTTTTTCTGCCGAAAATATGCCCAACCCAGATTCTTATGCGCTAAAGCATATTCTGCATCCAAAGTTATAGCCTTATGCAAAAGCTCCACCGCCTCCTCCACCTTATTTTGGTTTTCATAGACTGCCGCTAAATTAGTGTAGGGCATTACATCTTCGGGATCAAGCCGGATTGCTTCTTTAAACTCTTTCTCTGTCTGTTTAAACAACCCTTGATCAAAATAGCCAGCTCCCAGTTCATTGTGCAGTTTAGAGCTATTAGGTGAAACTTCGATGGCTTTTTTAAGCTGTTCATTGGATTCGTTTAAGCGGCCTTGCTCTAAATAAATTCCCGCCAGGAATATCTGGCCGTCAATGAAGCTCGGGTCAGCCCCAATTGCCTGCCGGGCATAATTGTTTACTGTCTCCCAACTCTCGTAGTTGTAATAAGCTTGCCTAGCCAGGTCATAATAATAATAGGCTTTGCTTAATTTAGCGGCAAATTCAGCCATATTCATCTTTACGCTAGTTCTAAAAAACTTTTTTATCTCATTAATGGGGATGGCGAAATTAAGGTTCTGGCCTTCGGGCTTAATAAAAGTAGTTATCCCCACCACTCTTCCCTGGTTATCCAGAAGCGGCCCGCCGCTGTTACCCGGAGATATCGGGGCGCTAAATTGTAAAACATTCTGGCCAAGGTCCTTGCGTTTGCCGCTGTAAAGGCCGTCGGTGATGGAATATTCCAAACCCAGCGGCGCTCCGATAACATAAACTTTGCTTCCCGGCTCTAAAAGGTTGGCGTTTCCCAAACTAGCCACAGGCAGCCCGTAAGCATCGATCTTAAGCACACAAACATCCCGTTCCACATCATAGTCAATGATTCCAGTTACGGGGTAAGTTTTCCCGTCTTTAAATTTAATCTCAATATCGGTCGCTCCGCCGACTACATGAAAGTTAGTGGCAATTATCCCGCTTGAATCAACCACAAAGCCTGAACCCTGGCTCATACCGTCAGGAAGCCGGGCATGAATTACCACAATCGCCGGCGAAACTTCCTGGAAAACTTCGGCCGGGCTCCTATCGAGAAGTTTAGCTTCGAAACTCCTCTGCGTAGAACTAGAATAAGAAACCGGCTGGGTTCTTCCTTCAATGCTCTTAATCCGGTTGCGGTCATAGGTGAGGGGTATACCGCCGACGCTAATCTTAATCGAATCCTCGTGTTCTTCGATAATCTGGCCTTGGATAACTTTCCCGTCTTTAAGATAAATAGTTTCGGGCCGAACCGGGGAAAAGGTAAAAAGAGAAAAAACAAGAGTCAAAAATATTATTCTCATGTTTTAGCCTCCCGAGGATAAGTTTTTTCAGCCTCGCTTAAAAACTTCTCGATCATTTCGGATTTTGGAAAAAGTTGGCCGGGCTCTTTGGAAGCGGTAAAATTTGCGCCTAAAATAAAATCCGAAAACATTTGCGCTTCTTTTTGCAGGCGCTGGGCTTCTTCGCCGGCAAAGAACGGCTCTGGGTCTAAAACTTTGCGGCTGCAGTCGCCTAGAAAATATAACCCTTCGAAATTCGTGGAAAAATTATTATTTATAGTGACTTCTTCCTCAAAAAAATCGCGTTGAGGGATAAAACCGCTGTCAATAAATAAAAGCTGGGAAGAAAAAACTTTCAGTGGCTGGATTTTGATTGCTTTGACCATGCCTTCGCCAACCGCTTCCTCTAAATTAGCCTCTGGATAAACAGTTACTCCGCGAGTTTTAAGTAAATTCAAGGTTCGTTCTTTATAGGAGTTAAGAAAATCTAAAGATTTAGCTACCAACGTAACTTCCTTGCCTAACCCAAGTAAAGAAAGAATAAGTTTAATCCCGAGCCAGGTGGAAACATAAACCGTGGCTTCCTGGGATATCTGCAGCAGGTCTTTTAATTTAAAAGAATCGATCTGGGAAAGGTAGAAAAAACCTTCGCGGTGCTCGCCTTTAGCCTCTATTTTTTTAGAAACAATTCCTGTGGCTATCACTAAAGTTTGGTAATCCCGCGGTTCGGAAATTTTGAAAAAAAGCTTTTTACGGCGGGGGTTAACTCTCTCCAGAGAATCCTGGATAAACTCAATATTTTTGCCGGCAGCCCACTCGCTAAGATCCAGCCTCTGGGAAATATCCCCCGGTTTAGAGATAACCTCCTTATGAGGGATATAATATTTATCTTTATCAATCAGGGTAATCTTTAAGGAAGGATTTTTCTGGCGCAGTCTTTCGCTCAGGGCTAAACCGCTTGAGCCTCCGCCGATAATGGTGATTTCTTTCATTTTGAGCACC
>CAZNWL010000005.1:0-20123 GCA_964577045.1 uncultured Planctomycetia bacterium
AATGAGAGGTTAAAGGAAGTTGAGGTTTTAAGAAAAGAATATATGGCTGAGTGGGCAAACTTTGAGAAAATTTTAAAAGAATGGAAAAAGGCGTGTAGCGATTTAAATGCTTTACAGCATGAAATTACTGGAAAAAGAATAACGCAGAAAGAGAAAATTGAATCCAGATTAAACCAATTTGAAACAAAAATAATGAAGATATCCATTGATTTTAAAGCTGGACAGGATCGATCAGATTTTGAGGATTTTTTAAATGGAGACAATTTCTTCACACAAAGTGAACATGGTAAGTTTAGACAAAAAGAGTACCCGCGACGATTAGCTACTCTTTTCACGCCTACGGAAGTTTCCGAGATAATATTAAATAATGAAAAAGACAAATTAATTAAAGAGATTATGACTGATGGAGTTCATATTGATGTTGACGACGAAATGGCCACCAAAATTGTCTTAGCATTTTATCCATTCTCAAACGATGAAGAAGCTAAGGTTCCCATTATTGATGGAAATAAATTACGAAAAGTTCTTGAGATTGCAGAAGTTAAATGGGATGACTTGGAGAGGATTTTATTAAATGGTGAACCTGTAGAACACAAATCTCCTGGTCAAAGATCTAGCGCAATGTTGCCTCTTATCGCCTTAGCCGAAACAGTACCTTTAGTTATAGATCAGCCAGAAGATAACCTTGATAATCAACTTGTGGGCGAAGTCTTGGTAGATATATTAGCTGAGCTTAAACAAAAGAGACAGATTATAGTTGCTACGCATAACCCAAACATAGTTGTTTCTGGAGATGCTGAAGAGGTTATTGTCTTAGATGCTTTAAGCAGCAAAGAAGGGAAATGCAAAATTTGCGGGTCTATAGATAATGCGGAGATTGTTGACTCTGTTATTAGTATAATGGAGGGAGGGAAAGACGCATTTATCACTAGACACCGCAGATATGGGTTAGGCTAAAGATTAAGCCTTTTGCAGCAGGCGTTCAATCTCAGCCCGGCGTTCTTTCTCGGTTTTAAGGCGGGAAATCTTCAAAAGTCGTCTGCCGTGAAAGATTTTTAGCATGTTTTCATCAGTGCAGGATTTCATGGTTTCGACGAAGTCCGGGGGCAGCGTATTGACTATTTTAAGCAAGTGTGCTAATTTGGCTTCGGAGATATTGAGCTCTTTACGGGCTATTGCCCAGGTTATTCGGCCTGGGCCGTTATTGATAAAGGCCTGGATTTTAAGGCCTTCGTAAATAGTATTTTTGATAATTCGCTTTGCCCGGATAGGCTTTTCAGGCAAAGGATCGCCAAAACGGATCAATTGTCGTTTACTCCTACGGGTGTATATCTTCACAACCATATGCACTATATGGAGTTGTGAAGTTCGTCTGGCGTCCAGTTCGGGCAGCCAATTTTGCCGAAGGCAAAATTGGTCCTGAGGATGCGACAAATAGGAGCATCCGAAGGGCCTAGATCAATGTAAGGCGAAATTTAAGTATATGCATAACTTTACAGCCATAGTTTTAGCGGCAGGGAAAGGCGAGCGGATGAACTCTGGCCAGCCCAAGGTTTTAGAGGACTTAATGGGCAGGCCTTTGATTTATTATGTATTAAAGGAGTTATGTAAAGTTAAGAAATACGTTAAACAGATTGTGGTGGTTACTGGTTATGGAGCAGGAGCAGTTAAAAAGGAAGTGGGAAATTATTTTAGCCGGATAGAATTTGTCAAACAGCCAAAGCTTAATGGAACTGCCAAAGCCGTGCAAGTTGCTCTTAGGCGCGTAAAACAGGAGAACGTTTTGATTGTTTGCGGAGATGCCCCTTTAGTAACCGCAGCCACTTTAGAGAAACTGATTTCTTTTTATTTTAAGAAAAAAAATTCCGGCGCATTTTTAACCGCGGTGGTAAAAAGAGAAAATTCTTTGGGGGCCGTTGTCTACGATCCTCAAGGCAATCCCAAAAAGATTATTGAAAAGATAGAACTAGGAAGTGCAGCCGCAATTTTTCAGGAAGCCAACAGCGGTATTTATTGTTTTAAGCGTAAAACCTTGCAGAAAAACCTGGCTCGGATTAAGAAAAATCAAAAGAAAAAAGAATATTTTCTTACTGATATAGTGAATATTTTATATCAACAGGGAGAACCTTTATCTTCCTATCTTTTAGCTGACTCACAGGAGATAGAAGGTATCAATAATCAAGACGACCTGGCTTTGGCCCGAAAAATTATGCGTCAGAGGATAATCAGGCGCCTTATCAGCCAGGGGGTTAGATTGCTTGATAGCGAAACTGCTTATATTGAAGATGGCGTTATTATCGGGAAAAACACCATAATTTATCCCTTTACCTTTATAGAGAGAGATGTTATAATTGGCCGCAATTGTTTCCTGGGGCCTTTTTTGCGCCTGCGTAAAGGGACCACCATAGGAGATAATAACCAAATCGGCAATTTTATCGGGATAAACCGCTGCCGGCTCGGAAATAACGTAAAAATGAAGCATTTCGGTTATTTAGGCGATACGGCAGTGGGAGATAATGTCAATATCGGCGCAGGGACTGTGGTGGCTAACTATGATGGCAAAAAGAAGTGGAAAACCAGGATTTGCCGCGGTTCTTTTATCGGTTCAGATACGGTTTTGGTTGCGCCGGTAAAAGTCGGAAAAAACAGTCAAACCGGAGCCGGTAGTGTTGTGACTAAAGACGTAAAGGCTAACACAGTGGTAGTGGGGGTACCGGCGAGATTATTCAAGAAAAAGAAAAGGTGATTTATGGATAAAATGGTGGTTTTCAGCGGTAGCGGCAATAAAAAACTTACAGAGAAGATTTGCAAGGACCTTAAGGTAAAAGTCGGCAAAGCTTTTATTTCCCATTTCAGCGATGGCGAAATAAAAGTAGAAATCGGAGAGAATGTCCGAGGTAAAGACGTTTTTGTCATCCAGCCGACTTGTCCGCCGGTTAATGAAAACTTAATGGAGCTGTTGATTATGCTGGATGCGCTGCGCCGGGCTTCAGCCCAAAGAATTACCGCCGTGATTCCTTATTTTGGTTATGCCCGCCAAGACCGTAAAGACCAGCCCCGCGTTCCCATCACAGCAAAACTGGTGGCTAACATCTTAGATGAGGCTGGCGCTGACCGGATTCTAACTTTAGATTTACACGCCGGGCAGATTCAGGGTTTTTTTGATATCCCTTTAGACCATCTTTATGCTACCAATGTTTTTGTAGATTATTTTCGCAGGATGAAGTTTAACAATTTAGTTATCGTTTCCCCGGATGTGGGCGGGATAAAAACCGCAAGAGCCTATGCCAAACGTTTCCGGGCAGGTTTAGCCATCGTGGATAAGCGGCGTAACTCTCCCGAAGCCACCGAAGTTATGCACATCCTGGGAGAGGTTAAAAATAAAAATGTGATTTTAGTTGATGATATCATCGCTACCGGTTCTTCGATAGTGGAAGCAGCCAGAGCTTTGAGTAGAGCCGGAGCGCAGAAGATTTTTGCGGCCATTACCCATGGTATTTTATCGGCCGATGCGGTTTCCAAGATTAACAAGTCCAACATCGACACTTTGGTGATTACCGATTCCATCCCTTTGTTAGATTCCAAAAAAAGCAAGAAGATTAAAGTAACCTCGGTGAGCAAGCTTTTCGCTGAAGCTATAAAAAGGATTCACTTCGAGGAGTCAATTAGCGTCCTGTTTAATTCACTGGAGAAAACATAATTATGGAAAGAGTAAAAATTAAAGTCAATCTTAGGGAAGGTAAAGGCAAGGAAATCGTTAAGAAGTTGCGTAAGCAAGGGGTCATTCCGGCGGTAGTTTACAGCAGCGATACAAACACTACTTTGAGCATACCTTCGGAGAGCTTGAAGGTTTTGCGTGCGATAAACTTTTCCGAAAGTACAGTAATAGATATGGAGATAACCGGAGGCAAAAAAGCGCTTAATCTTCCGGTTTTTATAAAGGATGTGCAGTTTAATCCTTTAACCGAAGGAATAGCCCATATTGATTTTTTAAAGATATCCTTAACCGAAAGAATCAGGGTCAATATTCCGATTGTTCTAAAAGGCGAAGCCAAAGCAGTCAAAGAAGCAGAAGGAGTGGTGGGGCAGATTATGCACGAACTGGAAGTAGAAGGCCTTCCTTTGGATATACCGGAGAAGGTAGAGCTGGATATTTCCGGGTTAGAGATAGGCAAATCTATCCACGTTAGCAGCCTTACGGTTTCCGAGAAGGTCAAAATCATCAGCAACCCGGATGAAACCGTAGTCACGGCTTTGGCTAAACAGGAAGAGATTGTGGTAGAACCCGAAGTTGCCGGCGCACCGCCTCAAGAGCCGGAAGTTATTAAGGAAAAGAAAGAAGTCCCTGAAGAAGAGGGTGAAGAAGAAGGTAAGCCCAAGGAAGCCAAACCCAAAGAAGCTACTAAGCCTAAGGATGCTAAAGAGGCAAACCCGCCTGCTGGCAGGCAGGGAAGTAAAGAAAAGAAATAAAGTGAAGTTTATTTTTGGTCTTGGCAATCCCGGCAGTCAATACAAAAATAATCGGCAT
Organism: uncultured Planctomycetia bacterium; assembly: GCA_964577045.1. Taxonomy (GTDB): domain Bacteria; phylum Omnitrophota; class Gorgyraeia; order Duberdicusellales; family 4484-171; genus JAHKAJ01. The sequence goes on from CAZNWL010000005.1 coordinate 4,529, forward strand.
AATATCGGTTATCGGGTAGTCGAAAAGATTGCCGAAGAAGACAAACGTTCTTTTAAAAGGAAGTTCGGTTTAGGAGGATTAATAGCAACAGGGCAGGCGCCTGAAGGTACAGAAGGCTATTTATTAGGCAAGCCCAATACCTTCATGAATAATTCCGGCCTTTGTTTAAAGAAAGCCTTCAAGAAATACGGTTTTTCTTTAAAAGATATCCTTGTGGTTTATGATGACGCCGATTTGGCTCTCGGAACGCTTAAATTCAAGCGGGATGGCTCTTCCGCTGGCCATCGCGGCATGCAGTCAATAATCGAGAGTTTGGGAACCGAGGAAATCAGCCGTTTACGCATCGGGATCGGGAAAGAACCGGAGCGAGATACTGCTGATTACGTTCTTTCTGATTTTCTTGATTCGGAGTTGGAAATATTGCAAGGTGTAATTATTCAAGCAGCCGAGGCCTGCCGGTCGTGGGTTACTCAAGGGCTTGAAAGAACGATGCTTCAATATAACCGAAAATTAACAAGTTAGGAGGTTTTTAACCGTGCAGAGAAATTATGAAAGTATGTTGATAATTAGGCCAGATATAGGCGATGAAGAACAGCAGGAAATATCCAATAAGATTATTAAAAAAATCGAAAGCCTGCAGGGGAAAATTTCAGCCGCTAAAGCCTGGGCCAAAGAACGTAACTTTTTTTACCCCCTAAAATCCCGGGGCGCAGAAAAGAAAAAATATCTCAAAGGCTGCTATTGGCTGGTTAACTTTCTTTTGGATAAAGATAAAATAGTTGAGCTTAAGGAGGCGCTACGTTTAGAAGAAAGGATTTTACGTAGTATCGTCATCAGCAAAGAGGGCAAGATAGCAGCTTTAGAGCGCCAAACTCTTTAGAAATTTGGAGGAGAAAGATGTTAAGTTTCAATAAAGTTTTTTTGGTGGGTAATTTGACTAAAGACCCCGAATTACGTTATACTCCCCAAGGAACAGCAGTAACTACTTTAAGAATAGCTTCTAACAGTTCTTTTAAGGATAAGGCCGGCCAGCCGCAAAAAAGCACTTGCTTCGTTAATGTGGTGGTTTGGGGCCAGATGGCTGAAGTCTGTAACCAATATTTGCAGAAAGGCAGGCAGGTTTTAGTGGAAGGGCGCCTGCAGTCGCGCAGCTGGCAGAATGCGGAAGGAAAAAACCGCAGCGTTCTGGAAGTAGTCGCGGCACGGGTGCAATTTATGCCTGCCGGCCAAAAACAGGAGCAACAAGATTCGGCAGAAGTTGATTTAGGCCAAGCTCCCGAGGAAGTTTTCAATCTGGAAGCTGAAAAGGAGCCGAACAAAGAGGCGCTATAAAATAAAAGGAGAAACGATTTAGATGCTAAAACGCGAGGTGAGAGAGAAAAAAGATTTAACTAAAAAGGGAGTGAGATTTAAGAAGGATTGCAGTTTTTGCAAAGGGAATCTCGATATCGACTATAAAAACATAGAACTCATTTCACGCTATGTTTCTTCGCGAGGGAAAATATTGTCCAGGCGGATTAGCGGCAATTGTGCGAAACATCAGCGTAAAATAGCCCGCGAAGTAAAGTTAGCGCGTTTTTTAAATTTGCTTCCTTACTCCGGTAAGAATTTTTAGGAGGTGTCATTGTGAAAGTTATTCTCCTCTCAAATTTAGACAAACTCGGGCTTGCCGGCCAGACCAAAGAAGTAAAAGATGGTTATGCCAGAAACTACCTTATTCCCCGGGGGCTGGCTTTGGTAGCTAACAAAGCCAGTTTAAGCAAGTTTCAGGATTTGGAAAGGATGCGCCTGCGGACTGCCGAAATGCAAAAGCAGAAGTTTTTGAAAATAAAGGAAGAGATAGAGAAGATTTCTTTGACCGTTACTGCTGAAGCTAAAAACGACGAAGAACTTTACGGTGCGGTCACCGAGTCACAAATCGAAAAACTTCTGGAAACCGAGGGGATTCCCCTAGAAAAAGGCAGTATCGTTATCGACGAGCCTATGCGTAAACTCGGTGTCTATGATTTAAAGATACCTCTTTGCCCGGAAGTTACAGCTAAGTTGCGCGTTTGGGTGGTCAAAAAATAAGATGAGCGTTGATATCTCCACTCAATATTTGGATAAAGTCCCGCCGCAGAATATCGAAGCCGAGATGGCTACTTTAGGGGCGATGTTACTTGACGAAAAAGCCATACCGGAAATAATCGAACTGGTCGATGAAGCCGCATTTTACAAGGAAGAACATAAGTTAATTTACGGCAGTATCCTTTCGCTTTTTGACCTGGGTAAAAAAATCGACATCCTCACTGTTTCAGAAGACCTTAGCCGCAAAAAATTATTGGAAAGAATTGGCGGCTCAACTTACCTCGCCACTTTGGCTGATTTTGTTCCGACTTCTGCCGGAGCAGTGCATTACGCCCGCATTGTAAAAGAAAAAGGGATTTTACGTTCGCTAATTGACAGCGCAACTTTTATAATTTCTTCGGTTTATAAGGGCGATGGAGACGTAAGCGCGCTTCTCGATCAAGCGGAAAAGCTGATTTTTGAAATCAGCGACCGCAGAGTCGAAGGCGGATATGTGCATATCAAAGATATTATTAAAGATGGCATAGAATTGATTGAATCGCTTTATCATAAGAAGTCGCATGTTACCGGGATTCCCACCGGCTTTAAGGATTTTGATTCCAAGACCGCAGGTTTACAGAAAGGCGATTTAGTGGTTTGCGCCGGCAGGCCTTCAATGGGCAAAAGCGCTTTTGTGACTTCCATTGCCGCCTATGTAGCTATCGAAGAGAAAATCCCGGTGGCTATTTTTAGTTTGGAAATGTCCAAGGAGCAGTTAATGCAAAGATTTTTGTGCTCTTTGGCCAAAGTTGAAGTCAATCGTATGCGTACTGGTTTCTTGGCTCCCTCGGAATGGCCGATTCTCACCAGCGCCGCTGGAAAGCTTTCCCAGGCGCCTATTTATATAGATGATTCCGCGTCTATGAATGTATTTGAGCTACGGGCCAAGGCCCGCCGCCTAAAAGCCCATCATGGCATGCAACTTCTTTTAATCGACTATTTACAGCTTATCCGGGGAGTGCGCCGCAGCGAAAGCCGCCAACAGGAGATATCCGACATTTCCCAGGGGTTGAAGGCTTTAGCTAAAGAGTTGAACATTCCGGTAATTGCCGTCAGCCAATTATCCCGGGCCGTAGAATCGCGCGAAGGCCACCGGCCGAAATTATCCGATTTACGCGAATCAGGCGCCATTGAACAGGATGCCGATGTAGTGGTTTTACTTTTCCGGGAAGAATATTATAACCCCACCGATGCCAACCGCGGCACTGCCGAAGTAATCATCGCCAAGCAGCGTAATGGGCCAGTGGGGACTATTAATTTAACTTTTCTTAAAGAATTCACCAGGTTTTCTGATATGGCCAGAGAGGAAGTCGAAGCATGATGTTGACTTTGATGATAGTTCGGCATATAATATACATAATATACCTATGAAAAAGTTAATTATTCTTGCTGTCTTTCTTTTCAGCCTTCCTTTTCTCACTTACGCGCAGGAGCTGATTAACCGTATTGATATTCAAGGGAATGAGATAGTCAGCGATGCCACAATCATTTCGCGGATAAAAATCCGCGCTAACCAGGATTACAACGAAAATATCGTCAACGAGGATGTAAAAAACCTTTACGCTACGGGATTTTTTGAAACTGTAGAGGCGAAAAAGGAGGTTTCTGCCGAAGGAATCACCATTATATTTAAGGTCAAGGAAAAGGTGGTGTTGAAAAAAATAATTATAGAAGGGGCGCGTTTTATCAGGAAAGATAAAATTTTAACTTCTTTGGATATAAAGGAAGGTTCCTTTGTCGATGAGTATGCGTTAAAAGAAGCTACCCGCAAAATCAAGGACCTTTACACCGCTAAAGGGTTCTTCCATGCTGAAGTAGTTTATAGCGTAGAAAATATTCAGGATAAGAACGAAGTCAACGTAACTTTCCGCATAAACGAAAAGGGCATTTTAAAGGTACGGCGGGTAGAAGCTACGGGGAATAACCAAATTTCTACCCGAAGGATTTTACGGGTAATGAAAACCCGTAGAGCCTGGTTGTTTAACCGGGGGATTTTTAAAGAAGACGTTTTGTCCGATGATATCAACCGTTTGACCGACTTCTATAAACTGCAGGGGTTCAGCGACGTTAAGGTCAAAATAGATACTGCCTATAAGCCCAAAGGAGTTTATCTCAAAGTAGTTATTGACGAAGGAAAGCGTTATCATATCGGCGAAATAGCCATTGAAGGCAACAGCGACATTTCCACAGAGGATATTTTAAAAGCCATGACTTTGAAAACCGAGGCTATTTTTAGCGAGCAGGCTGTTTACTACGACGCTTCCAAAATAAGGGAACTTTACGTTGACCGTGGCTATATTTTTTCTCAAGTCGATCCGCACAGCGTTCTCAACCCCCAGACTCAAAAAGTAGATTTGACCTTTGCCGTTACGGAAAATCAAATAGCTTATGTGGAGAATATCGAAATCAGAGGCAATATTAAAACCAAAGATAAAGTAGTACGTCGGGAAATCCGAATTTATCCCGGAGATAAATTCGACGGTAAAAAAGTCAGGAAGAGCAAAGAACGTTTAGACAATTTGGGATTTTTTGAAGAGATGCGTTTTAGCACCGAACCCGGTTCAGAAAGCGATAAAGTCAATTTAATCGTTGACGTCAAGGAGGCCAAGACAGGCTACCTTAGTTTCGGCGGCGGATATTCTACGATAGATGAATTCGTTGGTTTCGTGGAGTTGCGCCAGCGCAATTTTGACTATCGTAACTGGTCGACTTTTACCGGAGCTGGCCAGGATTTGAGTTTACAGCTAAGTATGGGTACTTTGACCGATAAATATCAACTTAGTTTTACTAATCCTTGGATATTTGACAGGCCGATATCTTTTGGTTTTGACGGCTATAAAAAAGGCCATCAGCAGGATGAAGACGTGGGTTATGCTTACGAAGAAGATATCCGCGGCGGAGATTTACGTTTAGGAAGGGAATTCACTGACCAGTGGAAAGGAAATTTGGCTTATAGATTCGAGAGGGTAGAAATAAGCGATATCGTAACTGAAGCTACCCAAGAGCTTAAAGATGAAGCCGGAGTTACTAATTTAAGCAGCGGCGAGAGCCAACTTAGTTTTGATACCCGGGACAATGTTTTTGCGCCGTCCAAAGGTATTTATGTCACTAACAGCCTGCAGCTTTTCGGCGGCCCGTTTGGCGGTGACAGGGATTTCCTTAAATACTTTGGCGATGCCAGCACCTTTTTCTCTTTGATAAATAAATCAGTAGTCGAATTGCACCTGCGTGCCGGGCTTAGCGACCCTTTTTCCAGCACAGAAAAGGTGCCAATTTATGAGAGGTTTTTTGCCGGCGGCGGTTCTACAATCAGAGGTTATCGTGAACGTAAAGTCGGCCCGATAGATTCCGCCACTGAAGACCCGATCGGCGGCGAAGCTTTGTTTATCGGTAATATTGAATACACCTATCCGCTGATTAGTTTTGTCAAGGCAGCTACTTTTTTTGACACCGGCAATGTTTGGAAGGAAAATAAAGACTTTATGAGCGGTGATTTAAAATCAAGCGTGGGTTTAGGCTTAAGAGTTAAAACTCCGATAGGCCCGGTAAGTATTGATTACGGATGGCCGCTTGACCTTGAGCCCGGGGAAGACAGCAAAGAGGGAAGGTTTCACTTTAATATAAGCAGAGGGTTCTAATCTTAGGAGGAGGAGCGATGAGAAAGTTGTTGGTTGCTTTGTTGATGTTCGGCTTAGTTTTTGGCTTCGGCCAGGTTTTTGCCAAGGATTTAAAAATCGGTTATGTGGATATTTTCAAAGTTTTTAACGATTATGAAAAAACCAAGAAATATGACACAAGCTTAGAGGAAAAGAAAAAAGAAGCTGAAACTAAATTAGATCAAAAGAAAACCGATTTAGAGCAGATGCAGAAAAGGCTTAGCGTATTGAAAGAAGACGAAAAGAAAAAAGAACAGGAAAAACTTACTAAGGCTGTTGAAGAATACCGCGAGATTGAGCGGACGGCTTTTATTGATATCAAAAAAGCCAGAGACGAAAAAATGAAGGAAATCGTTGATGATATTGACAAGATAGTTGATGATTACGCCAACAAAAATGGCTTCAACTTAATCGTCAATGAAAACGCTGTGCTTTACGGCGATAAAGTAATGGATATTACCGCTGATATTTTAAAAATAGCCAACACGAATTACAAAAAAGAGAAGTAAGTTTTACCCCGTTAGAAAATTTTATTTTTTTAACGGGGTTTATTTTCTAAAGGCAGATGCATTTTACCCTCAAACAGATTGCAGATTTAGTAAAGGGCGAGGTGGTGGGCAGCCCTGATATCGTGATTACCGGTATCTCCGGAATAAAGGAGGCCAAAGAGGGCGATATAACTTTTTTAGCTAACTCTAAATATGCCCCCTTAGTCAACGTTACCGAAGCTTCGGCCGTGATTACTTCCCGTGAACCTTTAAACACTAAAAAAGCCCTGATTAAAACCGATAACCCTTCGATAGCCTTTACGGCGGTCCTAGATTTATTATTACCGAGTAAACCCCAGCATCCTAAAGGCATACATCCGACGGCAGTTATCGCTAAAGATGCTGTTTTAAGCAAAAATGTTTCTGTCGGAGCTTATACGATTATTGAGCAGGGTGTTTCCATCGATGAAGGAACAATTATCTACAGTGGTTGTTACGTCGGCCAACAGGTTAAAATCGGGAAAAATTGCCTTATCTACCCCCAAGTTTCGTTGATGGAGAGGGTTTTGATAAAAGACCGCGTGGTTATTCATCCTGGCGCGGTTATTGGCAGCGACGGTTTTGGTTTCGTGCGAATTTCCGGTAACCAAAGGAAAATTCCACAGATTGGAACAGTCTTGATTGAGGATGATGTGGAAATCGGGGCCAATGTCACTATTGATAGGGCTAGGTTCGATAAGACAATTATAGGACGGGGCACTAAGATTGATAATTTAGTCCAGATAGCCCATAATGTAATTACCGGCGAAAATTGTATAATCGTTGCTCAAGCCGGCATTTCCGGAAGCACTATCCTTGGCAAAGAAGTTATTTTAGCCGGTCAAGCCGGTGTGGTCGGCCATATCCAGATTGGCGATAAGGCCATAGTTTGTGCTCAAGCCGGCGTAACTAAAACAGTACCGCCGGGAATTACAGTGTCCGGATATCCGGCAAGAGTACATCATGAAGCCAAACGGGTAAACGCTTGCCTGCAAAGCCTTCCTGAATTGTATAAAAAAGTAAAGGAGCTGGAGGATAAGCTTAAGGAATTGGAAGATAAATTAAAAAAATAATGGATAATCAGAAGACTATTAAAGGAAAGGTAGGTTTCGAAGGAACAGGCTTGCATACCGGAATCAAGACCAGAATGGAGCTGCTTCCGGCGCCTCCGGATTCCGGAATAAGTTTTTTGAGGCAGGATATTAGCTCAACGGCTTTGATTAAAGTCAGTCCTTATTCGGTTATAAATCCCGATGAGTTTCCCCGCCGTACTTCGGTGGGGACGGTCGATATCTACGTCCATACAGTCGAACATCTAATGGCAGCTTTGCACCTTTTGGGGGTGGATAACGTCCAGATAAATATTTGGGGAGAAGAAGTCCCCGGGCTCGATGGCAGCGCTAAGGATTTCGTGGAAGCGATTGAAAAAGTTGGCTTATGCGAGCTGGACGCTTTGCGCGACCGGTTGAATATCAAAGAGCCGCTTTGGGTGGAAGAAGATTCATCGAGTATTGTGGTTTTACCCTACCATAGTTGCCGCATATCCTATGTGCTTAACTATGAGAACCCGCTGATTGGTTCTGGCTTTGTGGATATTATCCTTAACGGAGAATTGCATAGTGATCTTTACGAGGCTAGGACTTTTTGTTTAGAAAGCGAAGTTAAATCTTTGCTGGATATGGGGTTAGGAAAAGGGGCTAATCATAAAAATACTTTGGTGGTTTCCGGGAAGGGGATAGTTGACAACAAAATCAGGATTCCCGATGAGTTTGCCAAGCACAAGATTTTAGATTTAATCGGAGACCTTTATCTGGCCGGGGCTCTGCAGGGCCACATCATTGCTATTCGGGGAGGCCATTCTTTAAATATAAAACTGATTGAAAAATTGCGCCGTTACCGGGAAAAAGCTAAAAGCGCCGGGGTCGGTTCCCAGACTGCTTATGTTCCTCAAGGGGCAGAGTTGAATACCGAAGAAATTATGAAAATCCTTCCGCATCGTTACCCTTTCCTGCTGGTAGACCGGATAACTTATTTGGAAAAAGGCAAGAAAGCTGTAGGCATAAAGAGCGTAACGATGGATGAGTATTTCTTCCAAGGGCATTTCCCTGGCCGGCCGGTTATGCCGGGAGTTTTGATTGTCGAAGCTATGGCCCAAGTAGGCGGAGTCCTGATGCTCGCCTGTGAAGAGCATAGCGGAAAATTAGCCTATTTTATGGCCGCTAATAATATTAAGTTCAGAAAAACCGTAGTTCCCGGCGACCAGCTGGTTATTGAAGTTGAAGTAGGAAAAGTGCGCAGTAAAACCGGCGTCGTTTATACTAAAGCCTTTGTGGATAATAAAGTGGTTGCCGAAGCAGAGTTGATGTTTGCGCTAGTTGAATCTTAGGTTAATCCTATGCCGAATAAAATTTCCCCTCAAAGTTTAGTCAGCCCCTCTGCGAAACTGGCCGAGAACGTTACTATCGGCCCTTTCGCCACTATTGGCGAGCATGTGAAAATCGGCCCAAACACAACCATCGATTCGTTTGCTCAAGTTTTAGGCTATACAGAAATCGGGAGCGGTTGCCATATTTTTCCTTACGCGGTAATCGGCAATGCCCCCCAGGATTTAAAATATAAGGGGGAAAAGAGCTTTTTAATCATCGGTAAAAACAATTGTATCCGTGAATACGTCACGATTAATCCCGGCACAGAAGAAAATTCTAAAACCATAGTCGGCGATAATAATTTGCTTATGGCTTATTCGCATATTGCTCACGACTGCACCGTGGGTTCTGACAATGTTTTTGCCAATGCCGCTACTTTAGCCGGTCATGTTGAGATTGGGAACAAGGTAGTTATTGGAGGGTTAGTAGCTATCCATCAATTTTGCCGTATGGGAGACTTGTCGATTGTGGGAGGCTGTTCAAAAGTTGTCCAAGATATTCCTCCTTTTTCGATGTGCGACGGACATCCCACCCAAGTCTGCGGCCTTAATTTAGTGGGTTTACGCCGGGCAAAATTAAATGCTCAAGCGATAGGTAATCTTAAGAAAGCCTTTAAAATACTTTTTTTTGAAAATCATTCCTTGGACCATGCCAAAGCTTTGATTGATAAAAATTTACCGTCTCAAAAAGAAATAAAATACCTCGTTAATTTCATTTCTTCCTCAAAGAGAGGAATTGGTAAATGAAATGAGAATAGGAATTATCGCCGGAAACCGCAAACTTCCCCTGCTTTTAGCCCAGCGGATTAAGCAAAAAGAGAAACAATCGCAAATAACAGCCGTCTGTTTTAAAGGCGAGACTCAAAGCTCTATTAACAGGTTTGTGGATAAGGTTCATTGGTTGCGAGTGGGGGCTTTGAAGGAATTAAAAGAAGTTATTCGTTCTGAAGGTTTAAGCGACTGGATTATGGCGGGCCAGATCAATCCTTTGCATATTTTTCGCCGCAAATGCTGGGATAAGGAGTTAGAATCTTTAATCGGCCGAAGCGGCGATTTTCGTTCCCACGAGATATTTAAGAAAATAGTCGATAATTTAGAAGCTGTGGGTATCCATTTTCTTGATTCTACAACCTATCTTGGCGAAGATTTAGCTAAAGAAGGGTTGATGAATTCAGGAAATTTTTCAATTCCCGCTGAAGATATTGACTTCGGTTTGAAGGTTATTTCGCGTTTTGTCGAGATGGATGTGGGGCAGACGGTTGTGGTTAAAAATGGAGCCGTGGTCGGTTTAGAATCTTTGGAAGGGACCGACCGGACAATCAAGCGGGCATATCGGCTGGCCGGTAAAGGATGCTTAGTCTTAAAATTTTGCAAGAGCAGTCAGGATTTGCGTTTTGATGTGCCGGTAGTAGGGATTTCCACTTTAAAACTTCTCAAAAGTATTAAGGCCAAAGGCCTGGTTCTAGAAAAAGATAAAGTCATTATTGTGGATAAACAGCTCTTTCTGTCTTTGGCTAATGAGTGGCAAATTCCGGTCATTGGCCGGGCCAAAGCAGCCTAAGCGATGAAAGCCTTTAAGGTTTTAATTTTAGCCGCAGTTTTCTTTAGCTGTGCGGCCTTAAAAGATAAAAGCTCAAACGACCTTATCTATTCAGGATTAGCCTACGAAGAGTCGGGAGAGATTGATTCAGCCATAAAAAGCTATACCCGGTCTTTAGAAGTTGGCGAAAACAGCATTGCTTTGTTTCGTCTCGGCAAAATTTACCGTAAAGAAAGGCAGTATCAAAAAGCCATTGATTGTTTCCAACGCCTGATAGAGTTCGATTCCAGCGTCCGGCTCGCTTATTATTATCTCAGCGACTGTTTTTTAAAACAAAAACAATACGAACGGGCATACCAATACCTCTCCAAAGCTATAAATTTTTACCCCAAATCCCAAAAAGTCAAAGCGGCCCTTGCTGGAGTCAAAAAAGCTTTGGGCAGGGATTTTTTTATTAGCAAAAAGAAACTGATTGATGAGCAGAGAAAAAAAATAAAACTTACCAGTTATTTTCCTAAGAAAGAATTTCCCCAGGTTTCCGTGGGCTTAGCCATTAATTTAAAGCAGTTTTCTTTTTCCTGCCCCGGTTCTTTTCTTGCCAGCGACGGAAATATTTCTTTTAACGGCGAGCCAAAGGTTATGTATACCGTCACTTTAGACGGCGGCAAATTAGTTTTAAAAGATTATCAAGGCAGCCAAGAACATGCGGCCTTTTCGCATACACTGAAAATTTCTTCGGTCGGTTTGAATCAGGAGGACTACCCGTTTTACATTCTTGATCTTACTTATGGTAAAGGAAACTTCTGGCAGAAGACAATCGACCGCGCTTACCGCGGGGATATCGAAGCGGTAGTTAAAAACGGCACTTTAGTTCTCATAAACCGGTTGAGTGTTGAAGAATATCTCTACGGGGTCCTTTCCGCGGAAATACCCCCCGATTCACACACCCAGGCTTTAAAAAGCCAGGCTGTGGCTGCCCGGACATTAGCTTTTAAGAACCAAAAACGGCACAAAAAAGAAGGTTTTGATTTTTGCGCCGATGTGCATTGCCAGGTTTATCAGGGGATTTCGGCAGAGACAGCCGCGACCACCCAGGCAGTAGACGAAACTTGCGGTGAGATTCTAGAGTTTGAAGGCCAGTCCATCGAAGCTTTTTATCATTCTAACTGCGGAGGTTGTTTAGCCAGCGACGTTTTTGGACATCCCGCTTATTTAGTCAATCAGCTTGATTCCGATAAAGGTTCTTTAGATGAATTTGCCAAAGAAAAGGAAGAATGGTTTCTTAATCCCCCTAAAACTTTTTGTTCAGGGGTTAAAACTTCCAATTATCGCTGGCAGCGGATTTATGATGCGGAAGATTTTTTGTTTGCCTTTGATTTTAAACTTTCGGATTTAAAGGAAATAGTTACTAAAGAAACCGGCGAGTGTTTTCATACTAAAGAAGTAGAGGTAGTTACTGCCCAGGGAAGAAAAACTTTACGCGGCGATTTAGCTATTCGCAACTACTTTGATAATTTACGCAGCAGCGCTTTCCAAACAGAGATAAAACTATCTTCTTCAAGAGAGCCGTCGTTCCTGATTTTTTGGGGAGCGGGTTTTGGCCACGGCTCAGGCCTTTGCCAGGAAGGCGCCATTGGCATGGCTGAAGAAGGCTATGGCTATCAAGAAATACTTGAACATTACTATCCTAAGGCCTCGCTAAAAAAACTTTATTGATAAATCCTTGCCCAGGCTTTTCCAGAGGTTTTTATTTTCCATACAGAGATAAATAGGGGTTTTTGCATCGTATTTTCTTATCCAACCAACCATTTTTTGGTAAATTTCCTTCCTTAAAAATTCGGGATAGCACAGTTTTTTATCTTCGCCGAGCAGGAGCTCTCCGTAAAAGATATTGCTTTGGAGGAAACGCTGTTCGGTCGTAGTTTTTAATTGACGATGGCAACGCAAAGTTCCTAAGCTGATCCAGGCAAAAGGCGGTTTCAGTTTTTGATAGAGTGATTTTACTAAATCTTGATAGCGGTTTTCCCAGGTTTGTGAGTAAATAATCGGGTCAAAGTGAAAGCCGACCCGGTAACCGTAACTTTGAATTTTTCCAGCTGCCCAAAGACGCTCATCTAATCCCGGCGCAGCCAGTTCTTCAGAAAGAGCCAGATTTTTAGTGTTAAGCGACCAAGAAATAATTATATTTTGCGGCGGTTTGAGTTTGAGCAGGTTTTCAATATTCACGCTTTTGGTTTTCAGTTCGAACAGGACATTTTTTTTGGAAAAATAGGGAATAAGCTGTTTTGAATATCCAGTCAGGTCATCTAAAGCTAAAGAGTCGCAAAACTCACCGGTCCCTATTCGTATAGGCTGTTTTAATTTTTTAGAGAATTTATCGAACTGGGCAAAGAAATCCTCTAAATTAGCCGGCAAAACTATTCCCTGCGAATTAGTATAATGCTGCAGGAAACAATAGGAGCAGTCATAAGGGCAGCCAAAGCCAAGATTCAAAATCCAATAACCGCAGGAGATATGGTTCTTGGTGCAGGGGCAGGGTTTTAGAAAATCCCACCTTTCTTTTACGATAAAGACAAAAGGTTTTTTAAGTTCTGAAAGTGAAAACTTATGCTGTTTTAGGTAGTCCCGATATAGGCTTATTTCTTCGATCTCTACCTCAGGAAAGCGATTTTTAAAGTTTTTTAAAAGCTGGCTTTGCATGGCTTCTTTTTCCACCAATATTTTTTCCGGCTTAAAGACTTTTTCCGGCTGATAATTCTCTCCCAAAGGCAGAGGAACCTGGTTTAAGAATACTTTTCCGGGGTCGATTTGTTGCTGTCGGCTGGTTAAGGGAAAGCGCCGTTCGATTAGGGATTTTTTCAGGCTGGAAAAGTTATTTTTTCGGAAGTCATTAACTATTTCTAGCGGATTTGAAGCCTCGCGCCGGCTGATTTCAAAGATCAGACGTTCGATTTCCTGGAGCTGATTTTTATTAGGAGTAAAGTTAAAGGCGCCCCGCAGGTAGATCAGGGTTTTGCGCTTCAGCTCTTCGTAGGCTAAAAGATAATTGTTGTTTTCTTTAGGCAAGGTTTTGAGAATTTTTTCCAGGGCATAAATCCTGAATTTATCCATAGCTGGATATTTTTTTGATTGTTGGTCTAAATGCCCGCCTTCTTTGATGGTAAGATATTCCGGTATCAAAAACACCGGATAGCGCGCCGTAACCCGCAGCCAGAAGTCATAGTCTTCGCAGGCCGGCATATTCTCGTCAAAAAAGCCGATTTCTTCGAACACATCTTTTCTTATTACCGCTGTCGAGAGGCTTAGGCAGCAAAGCTTAACCGCATTTTCAAAAACAAAGCCGCTGGGTTTTTGATGGTAGCTCTTTGGCGAAAGCAGGCGGCCACTGCGATACCAGATTTCTTCGCTGTGGAACACCGCATATTGAGGATATTTTTTAATGTAGCTATAAGTAACTTCTAATTTTTCTTTAACAAAGCGGTCGTCAGAGTCGAGAAAACAGATGAATTTACCCTTAGCTTTTTTAATGGCTCTATTTCTGGCTTGAGCCGGCCCCTGGTTTTTCTGGTAAAAATAGCGGATTCTTTTGTCATTAAGGCTGTTTACCGCTTCTTCGGTTGCGTCAGTTGAGCCGTCATTAATAATGATTAGCTCATAATCAGAGAAAGTTTGTTGCAGCACAGAGTTTAGGGCTATTTTAAATAACTTTTCCCTATTGTAGGTAGGTATGATTACACTAAAGAAGGGGTTTTTCATAGGCAATTTCGCAGTTATAGAACTTATTGAATTCGGGAATAATAGGATAGAAACAAAAACAGTATTGGTTTTTTAACTCTTTTATTTTATTCACCAGCGTTTTAGTATATACGCAGTAACGATTTTCATCTTTGTATATCTGATTTAGTCCTGATGCTGGCTCTCGGCCTAGGCTGTTTTCGATTGCTGCAATTATTTTATCAAAATTTCCCTGCTTATGGTGGTAAAGTTCAATATCAATTTCTTCCACGCCTTTTGGCAGAAGCTTTAATATTTTTTCTAAATCAGAAATATAAGGGATAAACGGCCCAATGTGGATTCTTAAATTTATTTTAGCCGCAATAATTTTTCTAATTGCTTCAAGGCGTTGCTTTATTGAAGGCGATTTTTTTTCAATTAAGCGGATGAGTTTATCCGATTGAAAGTTAAAGGTGAAGAAGATTTTATTTTCGGGGTTTTGCGAAATAATTTTCAGATAGCTGCCGATTAAGTGGGATTTGGTGAGGATAGTATAGGGAATATTTTTGCTGTTGAGTATTTTTAAAATATTTGCGGTAATTTCGAATCTTTTCTCTTGGGCCGGGAAACATTCGGTGGTTGAGCCCAGAAGCACGCGTTTGGGTTTTTTGTATTTGAGTTCACGTTCAAGAATTTGTGGGGCGTTTATTTTTACTGTCAGAGAATCAAAAAATCTTTCTTTATCGATATTTTTATTTTCCCGGGCATAACAATAGAGGCAGCCGAATGCGCAGCCTCGATAAGGGTTAATGACATAATCAGCCAGAGATATCTGGGTAGGCGATAAGACTTTCTGGGTGTTAACTATTTTAATTTCCATATACCAGGTTATTAATAAAACTTTTCGTGTAAGAAATTTTTTCTTGATGCATCAGGTTTAAAAAAGTTTTAACCCGTAAATCAGCTTCGGCTGACGGTAACGTATCGCCGGAAAAATTATTCAGATAGTCGCAAAATGGGTTGGCTTGGGCGATTTTGGGGATAAGTTTTTTATTGGCTTTGATGAAATCCAGGGTTTCCTGAAAGTCGGCTTTTCTCTCGCCGGGATAGCCGAAAATCAGGCTGATTTCAAAATGCAGGCCGGCTTGGCTAAACGTTGCAAAACAATTCAGAGCATCCCGGGCGCTAAAACCCTTATGCATTAACCCCAAAACTTTATCCGAGGCGCTTTCCAGGCCGATAAAAAGGTTATAACAGCCGCTTTCTTTCATCAACTTTGCTGTATTAGGATCAAAATTAGCGTTTATCCTGAATTGGGCTTCCCAGTTTATTTTCAGGTTTTGTTTTATCAAGCCTCGGCAGAAACTTTCAAGCCATTTTTGGTCAGAGTTAATCAGGGAATCTAGAAATACAAAATCAGAAGTTTGATATTTATTTTTTAAGAGTTTTATCTGCTCCAGCATATATTCCGGGCTATGCCTGCGGAATTTTTTATAAAGCAGGCGTTCAGAACAGAAAGCGCATTGATGGGGGCAGCCACGCGATGAGAAAAGAGGAATTGTTTTAATATTTAAATTGTCAAAATCATAGAACGGTAATTGGTCAAGATTACCTATTTCCTGATAAC
>CAZNWL010000006.1:0-9942 GCA_964577045.1 uncultured Planctomycetia bacterium
GTGTATAAGGGCGAGAAAAATTTAGGAAGCTATTTAGCTAATCAAACCGAACCCAAAGCAGAATCCGGCAGTTAAAAATGTTAATTCCTAAAAGAGTAAAATATCGTAAGTCTCAACGGGGAAAGATGAGAGGCCTGGCAGTTTCCGGGGCTAACGTTACTTTTGGCGAGTACGGATTAAAAGCTTTAGAACCAGCCTGGCTTAAAAACACTCAAATTGAGACTGCCAGAGTTATTCTGACGCGCAGGCTCCGGAGGGGAGGCAAACTCTGGATAAGGATATTTCCCGATAAGCCAATAACTAAAAAGCCGGTCGAATCAAGGCAGGGTAAAGGCAAGGGCGAAGTCAGTGGCTGGGTAGCGGTGGTCAGACGGGGGATGGTGATTTTTGAATTGGGCGGCGTTCCTGAAGATTTTGCCCGGGAGTCTTTTCGGTTAATTGCTTACAAGCTTCCTTTTAGAAGCATGTTCGTTACCAGAAGAAGATGAAAATAAAAGATATAGAAGGGTTATCCCAGGAAGAACTTAAAAATAAGCTTAACGATTTATCCAAAGAGCTTATGGAGTTAGGGTTCAAACGCCGCAGCGGCGTGGAAAAGCCCCACCGTTTTAAGCAGCTTAAAAAAGATATTGCCCGTATTTATACGCTTATCAATCAGAGAATAAGGAGATAATCTTGAGCAAAGCAAAAGTTTTTGAAGGAGTGGTTACGTCGGATAAAAGCGATAAAACCATAACCGTCTTGGTCAAAGCCAGGGTTAGCCACCAGATGTACGGCAGCCCCTGCTCTCGCCGGAAGAAATACAAGGCTCACGATGAAAAGAATCAGGCCAAAATCGGCGACAAGGTGAGGATAATTGAATCGCGGCCGTATTCAAAAGATAAGCATTTCCGGTTATTGGAGATTATAAAATGATTTACGTGCGTTCTCGTTTGGATGTAGCCGATAACAGCGGGGCCAAAAAAGTTGGCTTTATCGGCGTCATTGGCAAAAAAAACAAGGACCATGCCGATATCGGAGACGTGATCTCTGCCAGCGTGAAAGAAGCCATCCCTAACGGAGCAGTGAAAAAAGGCGAAGTTGTGCGGGCAGTAGTCGTGCGGACTCATTTTCCGATTAAGCGCAAAGACGGCCTGGCCGTCCGCTTTGACCGTAATGCCTGCGTGATTATCGATAAGCAGGGCAATCCCCGGGCTACGCGAGTTTTTGGCCCGGTAGCCCGAGAATTAAGGCATAGGTTCAGTAAAATTTTGTCTTTAGCTCCAGAGGTTATATAAATGAGTTTAGGCATAAAAAAGGGCGATAAAGTTACAGTGATATCAGGTAAGGACAAAGGTAAAATCGGTAAGGTCTTGACTATTATCCCCGCTGATAAACGGATTATAGTTGAAGGCATAAATGTAATGAAAAAGCACCTGCGCCGGCGTTCGGAAGCTGAGCCAGGCGGCGTTCGAGAGGTACCTATGGCTATCAACGCCTCCAAAGTTTTACTTTTTTGTCCTACTTGCGGACGGGGAGTAAGGTTTTCAACCGAGGTTTCCAAAGATAAAAGTAAAGTAAGGATTTGTAAAAAGTGCCAGAAGCCAATTTAAGAGCATGAGCGAAGCGAAAGAAAAATACATCCCGCGTTTCCTTCAATTATACCGCAACCAAATAGTCGGCGAGATGCGCAAGAAGCACGGCTATAAAAATAATTTAGCGGTACCGCGTTTAATTAAAATCGTGGTGAATATGGGCGTAGGCCAGGCCACCCAGGACGTTAAAATTATTGAGCAGTGCGCCGAAGAGCTCGGTTTGATTACCGGCCAGAAGCCTAAGATTTGCCGCTCGCGTAAACCGATTTCAAACTTTAAATTAAAACAGGGTGTGCCCATAGGTTGTTGCGCGACTTTAAGGCGGGCGAGGATGTATGAATTCCTCGATCGTTTTATTACCGTAGCAGCGCCACGCATCCGCGACTTTCGCGGATTCGCGGCTAATTCTTTTGACGGAAAAGGTAATTATACTTTTGGGCTTTCCGAACAAAATATTTTTCCGGAAATCAACCTGGACAAGATAGCCAGGACTCAAGGTATGAATATCAGCATAAACACAAGCGCTAAGACCGACCAAGAGGCCAAGGACCTTTTGGGGTTGTTCGGGTTTCCCTTCCGTAAATAAGATGCGAAAGAGGAGAAAAATAAGTGGCTAGTACACCTAAAATCGAAAAGTGGAAAAAGGAGATTAAGAAAGTAAAATTTTCCACCCGCCGCCATAACCGCTGCCGCCGTTGCGGCCGGCCGCGCGGCTACATACGGGACTTCAAACTTTGCAGGATTTGTTTCCGGGAATTAGCTTGGCAGGGTTTGATCCCCGGCGTTAAAAAAGCAAGTTGGTAGAAAAACGGAGTTAACATGAGCAGGACAGATACCATAAGTGACGCTTTTACCATAATCAGAAACGCTTCCCGCGCCAGACAGGAAGAAACTTATATTCCTTACTCTAACTCTTTAGCCAAAATCTGCGATATCCTGAAAAGAGAAGGTTATTTGGAGAATTTCAAGGAAGTGGATTTGGAAGGTTTTCGTAAAATAAAGGTTTATCTTAAATATCAGGGCAAAAAAAGCATAATCGGCGAAATCAAGAAAATTTCTAAACCCGGCCGCCGGGTTTACGTAAAGAATGACGCTGTGCCAAAGGCTTTGGATGGTTACGGCGTAACAATAATTTCCACCCCCGAAGGAATTTTTACCGACAAAGAGGCGAAAGAGAAAGGCTTGGGCGGCGAAGTTATCGGGATGGTCTGGTAGGGTGGCGAGATGTCAAGAATAGGACAAAAACCCTTAGAAATACCCAAAGGCGTTAAGGTGGTTTACGAGGCCGGGCGCTGCGTAGTTGAAGCTGCCAAAAATAAATTAGAGCTGGATATTCCTCAAGGGATTAATTTGGAGATAAGCGGAGAGTCTTTGACTGTAAAACGCGCAGATGATTCAAAAACCATGAAGTCTGTGCATGGCACTATCCGGATGTTAATCAAGAATATGATCGAGGGTGTGACTAAAGGATATAGGAAAGAGCTGGATGTGCTCGGCGTCGGTTACAAAGCCCAGATGAAGGGGAAGAATCTTTTTCTCAACCTTGGGTTTTCTCACCCGGTAGAGATGGAAGTCCCCACGGGTTTAAAAGTGACTTGTTCCACTCCTAATATGATTATTGTTGAAGGAATAGATAAACAAAAAGTAGGCGAATTTACTGCCAGGGTGCATAAAGTTTTCCCGCCCGAGCCTTATAAAGGCAAAGGTATCCGTTATCGCGGCGAAGAGGTAAGAAAGAAGCTCGGCAAAGCCTTGGCTAAACAATAGCAAGATGAAAAAGCTCGGAAGATACTATCGCCATAAAAGAATTACCAAAAAAATCAAAGGTTCTGCCGCTATACCGCGGCTGGTGGTTTTTCGCAGCAAAAAAAATATTTACGCTCAACTTATCGATGATAGCCAGCATAAGGTTATTACCACAACTTCTACTTTAGGCAAGGATTTTAAGGCTAAAAAAATAAAGTCAACAAATAAAGAGGCAGCCAAAGAAGTAGGCAAGATTATAGCCGGCCATGCACTCAAGCTAGGAATTAAAACCGTAGCTTTTGACCGCGGCGGTTATAAGTATCACGGCCGGATTGAAAGTTTAGCCAAAGGCGCCCGGGAAGGAGGGTTAAAGTTTTGAACGAAAATACCAATAAGAAGAAGTTTCATGGGCCGCGCAAGCGAGAGCCCCGAGCTGACACGGAAAATCCTTTTATCGAAAAAGTCCTTTTCATAAATCGTACGACCAAAGTCACTAAAGGCGGAAAAAATTTGGGGTTTGCGGCTTTGGTGGTGGTGGGGGACGGCCAAAACAACGTTGGTTTTGCCTTGGGTAAAGCCAATGAAGTGGCCGACGCTATACGTAAAGGCATCAACAAAGCTAAGAAAAATATCCGGCCGATCAAAAAGAAAGGAACCACTATACCGCACCGAATTATCGGTTCCTTTGGCGCAGTCCAGGTGATGCTTAAGCCGGCAACCGAAGGCACGGGAGTTATCGCTTCTTCGCCGGTAAGGGCGATTTGCGAATGCGCCGGGATAAAAGATATTTTGACTAAAAATTTGGGCAATTCCACTAATCAAATAAATGTAGTCAAGGCAACTTTTTTAGCCCTCGAGAATTTAAAAGTATAACCTAAACTATGAATTTGTCCGGTTTAAGAGTAAGAGTCAAAAATAAGAAAACGCACCGTCGCGGCCGTGGCCCCGGTTCAGGCAGCGGAAAGACTGCCGGCCGAGGCAACAAAGGCGCCGGCCAGCGTAAAGGAAAAAAACTTCCTTACACCGGTTTTCGCGGCGGAAATTTACCCATAGTCCGCACTATACCAAAAAGAGGATTTACCTCTATCCGGCCGAAAGAATATCAGCTGGTAAATCTAGGCGATATCCAGAAAAGAGTAAAGTCGGCTGAAGAGATTACTCCGGAAGTTTTTGAAAAGTTGAATCTGGTCAAGGACAAAGACCGGCCGATAAAAATCTTGGCTGATATCAGCGGCGAATTCAAAAAGAAAGTTAAAATCAAAGCCGATGCTTTTTCGGCTAAAGCTAAAGAGCTTATCGAATCCCAGGGAGGGAGTGTTGAGTGTTTAAATCGATAACTAACATTTTTAAAATCGAAGAGCTGCGGAGAAAAATCGCCATTACCCTGTCTTTATTGGTAGTTTACCGGGCGGGCTGTTTTATCCCGACTGCTGGAGTGGATACCGCGGCTTTGAGCCAATTCTTTGAGATGATTGCCAAGACCCAGGGGCAAACGCTTCTGGGCATGGTTAACCTTTTTACCGGCGGAGCGCTTGACCGCTTAAGCATTTTTGCTTTAGGTATCATGCCTTATATTTCCGCTTCGATTATTATGCAGCTATTGGTCAATATTATTCCGGTTTTAGAGCGTCTGGCCAAAGAAGGCAAAGCCGGTTATGAAAAGATTAATCAGTATACCCGCTATCTCACCTTTGCGCTTTGCGGTATCCAGGGGTTATTTCTCTCGCTTTGGCTTTCTAACCCTAATAATTTTAAAGGTATCTCTATAGTGCTTAACCCGGGGATTTTATTTAATTTTACCACTATCGCTACGCTTACCGCCGGGACAATTTTTATTATGTGGCTGGGCGAGCAAATCCAGGAGCGGGGCATAGGCAACGGCATTTCGATAATTATTACCACCAGTATCATTTCCCGTATCCCTTCGGCATTGCGTCAACTTTGGATACTTTATTCTCCCTTTGATTTATCTAAACGCCAGATTTCTACGCCGGTAATAATTACCTTAGCCGTAGTTTGGTTTTTGACTATTGCTGCCGTAGTTTTGTTTACACAGGCTCAACGCCGGATCCCCATTCAGTACGGCAAGCGGATAATCGGCCGCCGGGTTTACGGAGGAGCGTCCCAGTATTTACCGATAAAGGTGGATATGTCGGGGGTTATCGCCATAATTTTTGCCTCAAGCGTTTTAGCTTTTCCGGCAACCATTAGCATGTTTTTGCCGAAATCAGTAAGGGTCTTTTCTTTTATGCAGGGAATATTTCAGGAAAGAGGCTTTTGGTATAATTTTATTTATGTCGGTTTGATTCTATTCTTTATGTATTTTTATACGGCGATGGTATTTAACCCCCTGGAATTATCCAACAACTTGAAGCGTAACGGCGGTTTTATTCCCGGTATCAGGCCCGGCACGCCTACGGCTAATTATATTGATTTTGTAACTACGCGGATTGTTTTTATCGGGGCAGTGTACGTGGCAGTAATTGCGATTTTTCCTAATTTGATTATGCATCTGTTCAGAGTCCCTTCTTATGGTTTAGCTTCGCTTTTTGGCGGAACCACTCTTTTGATTATGGTGGGGGTGGTTTTAGATACCATGAAGCAGATTGAGGGCCAGCTCCTTATCCGTCATTACGACGGGTTTATTAAAGGTGGGACTTTGAAAGGAAGAAAATGAACTTAGTTTTATTCGGGGCTCCTGGTTCAGGAAAAGGGACCCAAGCCGTGACATTAAGCGAAAGATTTGATTTAGCGAGGATATCCTTGGGCGATATTTTACGCAGCGAAGTCAAGGAAAACAGCGATCTTGGCCAGGAGGTTAAGGGGTATATGGAAAAAGGGGTTCTAGTACCGGATGATTTGGTGGCTAAAGTTATCGAGAACCACATCAAATCCGGCGGTTTTATCCTGGATGGTTATCCGCGCAATCTCGCCCAGGCTAAGACTTTGGCTAAAATACTGAAAAAAAATAAAATTGATATAGACCGTTTTATTTATCTTGAGACCGACCGGGATACGATAGTCAACCGTCTTTCTAAGAGAATGGTTTGTAAATCTTGTGGAGCTAATTATCATTTGGAAAATATGCCGCCGAAAAAATCAGGTATTTGCGATGTCTGCGGCGCAAAGTTAATCCAGCGTAAAGACGATACTCCCGAGGTTATCCTTAAGCGTTGGGAAGTATTTTTGAAAGAAAGCGCTGATTTAATCGATTTTTACCAAAAGCAGGGCAAACTTTTTAAGGTTGATGGCAGCGCTGATAAAGATTCGGTCTTTGAAAAAATAAAAGTAGAAGTCCAATGAATGAACCTTTGAGCCTTGAGGAGATGGCTTTGATGCGCAAGTCCGGCAAAGTCGCCTCTAAGATACTTAGGGCTATGAGTTCTTTTATCAAACCGGGCTTGACTACAAAGGATATCGAAGTTTTCTTTGAAAAGGAGTTGGAAAAATATCCGGGCATGGAGCCGGCTTTCAAAGGTTTTATGGATTATCCGGCTGCTCTTTGCGTTTCGGTTAACGAAGAAGTCATCCATGGAATTCCTTCTCAACGAAGGATTTCTAACGGCGACGTGGTTAGCGTTGACCTGGGTATAAAATACAAAGGTTTATTTGTAGATACGGCGCGTACTTATCTTATTGGTAAAACCAGCGCTCTGGCGCATAAACTCGTAAGAGTTTCTTTGAAATCGCTTTGTGTGGGCATAAGCAAGGCTAGAGCAGGAAACCTTTTGGGCGAAGTGAGCTCAATCATACAAAAAACCGTTGAAAGCAATGGTTTTTCAGTAATCCGGCGTTTTGTCGGCCACGGGATTGGCAGGGCATTGCATGTTCCGCCAGAAGTGCCTAATTTCGGCGAAAAAAGCGACGGCCCAAAGCTATGCAGCGGTTTTGCCTTGGCGATTGAGCCGATGGTTTCAGCCGGAAGCTGCGAGGTAGAAATTATGGACGACGGCTGGACGGCAAAAACCCAAGATGGTTCTTTAGCGGCGCATTTTGAGCATACCGTGGCCATAACTAACCACGGGCCGTGGATACTTACGAAATAAATTATGGCAAAGGAAGATTTAATCGAGGTTGAAGGAGAGATAGCCGAAATTTTACCTAATGCAATGTTTCGGGTAAAGCTTGAAAATGGGCATATAGTTCTTGCTCATGTTTCGGGAAAGATGCGCATGCATTTTATCCGGATTCTTCCCGGCGACAAAGTAAAAGTGGAGCTTTCTCCTTACGATCTTTCGCGCGGCCGAATTACTTATAGGCATAAATAAAAAATATGAAAGTTAGAGCATCGATAAAAAAAATTTGTGATAAGTGTAGAATAATCAGACGCAAACGCGTCATTAGGGTTATTTGCAAGAACCCTAAGCATAAGCAACGCCAGGGCTAAGGAGGTATAATGCCGAGAATTTTTGGTGTAGATATTCCGAAAAATAAAAAGATAAAGATTTCCTTGCGCTATATTTACGGAATCGGGCCGACCAGAGCAATGGAAGTTTTGCATCATGTAAAAATAGACCCGGAAAAACAGGCTTCTGACTTGACTGACGAAGAGATTTCGCAGATAGCCACTTATGTTCAGGCGAACTACCGGATTGAAGGAGAGTTGCGCCGGGAAATCGCCCAGAATATCCGCAGGCTTGTTGATATCGGTTCCTATCGGGGTTCACGCCACAAGAAGGGCCTTCCCGTGCGCGGACAGAGGACAAAATGCAATGCCCGCACCCGTAAGGGGCCGCGGCCGCGTGTAGGAGGGGTTAAAGGGGCTTAAAGGAGATTAAATGGCTAAAAAGAAGCGTAAAGAAAAAAAGAAGCTTCAGCTGGTATCAAGCATTGGAGTAGCGCATATTAAAGCTACGTTCAATAATACAATAATTTCTATCAGCGATATGAAAGGCAATGTCCTGGCTTGGTGTTCAGCAGGGAAAGTCGGCTTTAAAGGAGCAAAAAAATCTACACCATACGCTGCTCAAGTCGCTTCCATGCAGGTTGCCCGTGAGGCCAGAGAGATGGGCTTGAGGGAATTGGAAGTTTTAGTTAAAGGCCCTGGGTCTGGCCGGGAATCAGCTATCCGGTCTTTACAGGCTGCCGGCCTAAGCGTAAAAAGGATAAAAGATATTACCCCGGTGCCGCACAACGGCTGCCGGCCTAAAAAGAAACGGAGAGTATAGGATGGGAAGATATGTAGGACCAAAATGCCGTTTATGCCGCAGGGCGGACATGAAGTTATTTTTAAAAGGGTCGCGCTGTATCACCGAAAAATGCTGTTTTGTGAAACGTTCGACCCCGCCGGGAATGCATACCCGGAGGCAGGTAAAGTCAAGCTATTATGCTTTACAGCTGCGGGAAAAACAGAAGGTGAAACGGATTTACGGGATGCTGGAAAGGCAGTTTAAGCGGTTTTTCCATTCGGCAAGTAAATCCAAAGGGGCTACGGGAAAAGTTTTAATTCAACTTCTGGAAAGGCGCATCGACAATGTTATCTTTCGCTCGCTTTTCGCTTTTTCCCGTAACCAAGCTCGTCAGATTGTCCAGCATGGTTTTGTTTTCATGAATGGTAAAAGGGTAAATATCCCCTCCTATATTACCCGTGAAGGCGAGACTATCGAGATAAGAGCCAAAGATAGCATAAAACAAGGGTTTAGGGATAACTATGAAATTAATTCCAAAGAACGGAGTTGTCCTTCCTGGATTGAGGTGGATAAAAATAATCTTTCGATAAAGATCATGCGGCTTCCGGAAAAGGAAGACCTCATGGTTGCGGTTAACGAGCAATTAATTGTAGAGTTGTACTCAAAGTAAGGGAGATTTCTCGTTTTGCCTTTGGCAAAACTCGAAATCAATTCTTCTAAACTAAAATAGAAGAGAATTGAGGGGGTAAAAAGATGGGGATAACCTGGCGGGATTTTCAATTTCCGAAACGCGTAATAGTCGAGCAAGAAACTTACAGCCCAACTTACGGAAAAATTATTGCCGAGCCTTTAGAGAGAGGTTATGGCGTAACCCTGGGCAATGCTTTACGTAGGGTTTTACTTTCGTCTATAGAGGGCACGGCTGTTACTTCGGTGCGTATTGAAGGCGTTTCTCACGAATTTTCTGCTATCGAAGGGGTTTTTGAAGATGTACCGGAAATCATCCTCAATATTAAGAATTTGGTTTTACGGTCATATTCGCGCACTCCCAAAAAGATTTACATCAAAGCCGAAGGCGAAAAGGAAGTTAAAGCAAAGGATATAGTCACTGACGAAACTATAGAGGTGATTAACCCGGATTTACATATTGCCACTTTGACTTCCAAAAAGTCTAAGCTGGAAATAGAGATGGAAGTGGGGCGGGGCCGCGGCTTTGTCCCGGCAGAGATAAATAAACGGGAAGGGATGCCTTTAGGGGTTATTCCGATAGATTCTATTTTTACGCCGGTTAAAAAAGTCGCCTTTAAGGTAGAGAATACCCGGGTGGGAAAACGCACCGATTATGATAAACTGATATTGGAAATATTTACCAATGCCAGCATTGAACCTAAAGAAGCTTTGATTTATGCGGCTAAAGTAATGAGTAAACACCTGGAATTGTTCTTTACTCTGGGCGAACTCCCCGAAGATGATTTTGAAGAGCTTACCCCCGA
>CAZNWL010000006.1:9952-17902 GCA_964577045.1 uncultured Planctomycetia bacterium
TTCCGGTTTCGGAACTGGAATTGTCGGTGCGCAGCGCTAACTGCCTTCGGGAAGCTAATATAAAAACTTTAGCCGATTTGGTCGAGAAGACCGAGCCGGAAATACTTTCTTACCGCAACTTCGGTAAAAAATCTTTGAATGAGGTTTCAGCGCTGCTTAAGTCGATGGGCATATCTTTTGGGATGAAAATTGACCGCAATAAATTAGCCGGTTCAAAATGAGGCACAGAAAAAAAAGCGAAAAGTTTTCCCGTTCCCGCGCTCAAAGGCGGGCATTGGTAAAATCCTTGCTGCGAGCAATAATCATCAACGAAAGGATTATTACTACTACCTCCCGGGCAAAATATTTGCGCGGTGAATTAGATAGTTTGATTACTAGAGCTAAGGCTAATGATTTAGCTTCACACCGCCTGATTTATCGAAAATTAGGGGACCATTCGTTAGTGAAGAGGCTTTTTGAAACAATTACCCCGCGTTTTAAAACCGAAACCTCTGGTTTCACCCGTATCATCCAGCTTTCGGCACGTAAAGGCGACAGTGCGCCTCTTTCGATAATAGAGTTAACTAAACGCGAGCCTAAAAAGAAGAAGGTAGCTAAACCTAAGGATGCCAAGGTAAAGGCGGTTGAATCTAAAGAAGAGGCTGCGGCAGAAAAAAAACCAGAACAACCGAAAAAGAGTTTGATTTCCGGGATGAGAAAGATTTTCAAAAAAGAACGCGATACATGATCAATCCTCATGTAAAAGCTCTCAATAAATCCGCTACTTTAAATATAACCGCTTTGACTAATAAACTGATACGTGAAGGTAAAGATGTCATAAACTTTGCAGCTGGCGAACCAGATTTCGACACCCCGGACTTTATTAAAAAAGAAGCTATAAAAGCTTTGGCTTCCGGTCTTACTAAATACACTCCTTCATGCGGAATACCTGCCCTTAGGGAAGCTGTTGCCGCTAAATTGCGGAAAGAAAACAGCATTCCGGTAGAAGCCGAAAACATTATTATAACTTCCGGCGCCAAATACGCAATCTACGTAGCTTTGCTTACGCTTATACAAAGAGGAGACGAAGTGATTATCCCTTCGCCTTACTGGGTAAGCTACCCGGAAATGGCCCAGCTTTGCGGGGCAAAGATAAAATTCCTGCAAGGCCGCAAAGACGATAATTTCAAAATAAATGTTGCTGGCTTAAAGAAAGCCATAAGTTCCAAAACCAAACTTTTAATTCTTAACTATCCGAATAACCCGACCGGCCTTACTTTTTCCCGCAAAGAATTGGAGGAGATTTATCAGGCGGTTAAGGATAAAGATATCTTTGTAATCAGCGATGAGATTTATGAAATATTATCTTATGACTCTCTTAAACATACCAGTTTTGCTTCTTTGGGCGATGCCAACAAAAAAACTATTACCATTAATGGTTTTTCCAAGACTTTCTCTATGACCGGATGGCGCTTAGGTTATCTGGCTGCCCCTAAAGAAATTTCCGAAGAAGCTTCTAAAGTTATCGACCACACTACGTCCTGCGCTTCATCGATAGCCCAAAACGCCGCTTTAGCGGCTTTACGAGACCGGGAATGGCCTAAACACGTGCAGGCTGTTTTCCAAGAGCGCCGCGATATAATCTGGGAAGGTTTAAAGAAAATACCCAAACTAAAACCAATAAAACCCCAGGGGACTTTTTATCTGTTTTGCGATATAAGCGCTACCGGTTTAACCGCTTCTGATTTTTGCGCCCAGCTTCTCCAAAATCACTTGGTTTCTTGCATACCCGCTGATTCTTTTGGGGCTTCTGGCTTTGTGCGCATAAGTTTTGCTACCAGTAAAGAGCAAATCGAAAAAGGCATCGCCAGAATTAAAGATTTTGTCAAATTATCCCGGCAGTAGCCGGGATTTCGCTAAATAGCTAAATTAAGGTGCTCAATGGCCAAGACCGTAATTGAGAAGATACTTTCCAACCACGCCGGCAGGAGTCTTGAATCCGGAGATATCGGCATCTGCAAAGTTGATTTTTGTTTCTCCCAGGACGGCACGACAAGCTTGGTTATTGATAGCATTCAGAAGTTTCAAAAATCGATTTTGCGCCCAAAAAATTACGCGATGTTCATAGACCATTCCAGCCCTTCGCCAAGCTTAGGGGTATCGAAGGTCCATTCGAGAATGCGCCGCTTCACCGAAGAAAATGAAAACTTATTTTTTGATGTAGGTTGCGGGATTTCCCATCAGCTGGTGATAGAGGAAGGGTTTGCTTATCCGGGAGCGCTTATTTTAGGCGCAGACTCCCACACTTCAACCGCCGGCGCCTTGGGGGCAGCGGCCTTGGGCGTGGGCTCAACTGATTTGGCAGTAACTCTGGCTACCGGGAAAAACTGGTTTAAGGTCCCTTCGACTTTTAAAATCATAATTCATGGCAAAATCCCCAAAGGTATTTACAGTAAAGACATTATCCTGTATATTATTCATAAACTGGGCGCAAACGGCGCTACTTATAAGGCAGTGGAGTTTTGCGGTGAAGTCGTCGATAAGCTATCAATCGACGCCCGCGCCACGATTACCAATATGACCATTGAGTTTGGAGCTAAATGCGGAATCATTGCTCCCGATAAAAAAGTCCGTAGCTATCTCAATGGTTTAGGTTTGAAAAAATATCAGGAAGTTTATCCGGATGAGGGATGCAGTTACGAAAAGACATTTGATTTTGATGTTTCAAAAATGCTGCCCTATGTTGCCAAGCCGCATACTGTTGACAACGGGGCAACCGCTGAAAGTTTATCCGGAGTAAAAATCGACCAAGCTTTTTTAGGCACTTGCACTAACGGGAGGTTGGAAGATTTAGAAATTGCTGCTAAAATGATACAGGGGCGAAAGCGAGCTGCCGGCGTGAAATTATTGGTTGCGCCAGCTTCCCAAAGGATATTTTCGCAGGCTTTGAAAAAAGGACTACTCAAGGTGTTTATAGAATCAGGAGCGATTATCTTACCGCCTGGCTGCGGGCCTTGCGTGGGGACGCATCAGGGCGTTCCGGCAGACGGCGAAGTAGTTATTTCTACGGCAAACCGTAATTTTAAGGGAAGGATGGGCAATCCCAACAGTTTTATTTATTTAGCTTCCCCGGCTACGGTAGTAGCCTCGGCAATTCGCGGAAAAATTACCGACCCGAGGAAATTTATTAAAGGAGGTAGTAAATGAGAGATATAAACACGCTTCTTAGGCTAGCCCAGGAAAGAAAGGCTAGCGACTTGCATATTACCGTAACCAATCCACCGGTTCTGCGTATAGATGGAAAGCTTTGCATTACCGAGTTTGGGCCGCTCAATCGCGAAGATGCTAAAGATTTGGTTTACAGTATGTTGAATAATGAACAAAAGTCCATCTTTGAGCGGGATAAAGAGCTGGATTTTTCTTTTTCTTTGCCGAAAATGGACAGGTATAGGGTGAATGTTCACGTGCAAAAAGGAAATGTCGAAGCGGCCTTACGGCGCGTGCCGATGGTGATCCCCTCGATCAAGGATTTAGGTTTGCCGGATGTGGTATATGATTTTGTGAATAAGCCGAATGGCTTGGTTTTAGTAACCGGCCCGACCGGAACCGGGAAAAGCACGACTATGGCGGCAATGGTTGATTACATTAATAAAGAGCGCGAAGAGATGATTATTTGCATCGAGGACCCTATTGAATTTATCTATACGAATAAGAAAAGTATTATCAAACAGCGCGAGCTTTATTCCGATACCCATTCTTTTCCCGAAGCTTTAAAGAGGATACTGCGCCAGGACCCGGATGTTATAGTCGTCGGCGAAATGCGCGATTTGGACACTATTTCCACTACGCTTACCGCGGCTGAAACCGGTCATTTGGTGCTAGCTACTTTGCATACTCCCGATGCTCCCCAGACTGTCCAGAGAATCATCGATGTTTTTCCGCCGCATCAGCAGCGCCAGGTAATGGTCCAGCTGGCCGAATGTTTGCAAGGGGTTTTATCACAGGTTTTACTTCCTCGGGCCGATGGCGAAGGAAGAATTTTAGCTACGGAAGTTATGGTCTCAACGCCGGGTATCCGCAACCTTATCCGGGAAAATGATATTTCTCAAATCCCTTCCTTACTTCAAATGGGGGCACAATACGGGATGTACACCATGGATAAATGCCTTAAAGACCTTTACAAAAAGAAAATTATTACTAAAGAAATAGCTTTGAGGAAGGTTAAAAACATGGCCGAGTTTGAAAGCCTTTGATATGTTAGTTGAAGGTAAAGTTTTTAAATTTGGCGACAATATCAATACGGATTGGATAATCTCTGGCCGCTATAAATTTTCTATCACTGATATGAAAGAGCTTTCGCGCCATCTTTTTGAGGATATCCGTCCGCGCTTTTTTCAGGAGTTGGCCCCCAAAGAATCAATAATCGTAGCCGGAGAAAATTTTGGTATGGGTTCTTCGCGCGAACAAGCCCCTTGGGTGATAAAAGAAGCCGGCATAATTTGTGTAGTGGCTAAAAGTTTTGCCAGGATTTTTTACCGCAATGCTTTTAACATTGGTTTGGCCCTCTTGGAAGCCGATACAGATAATTTTAAAGAATCTGACCGTGTATCTATAGATTTTGACCGGGGTTTAATCGAGGATAAAACTAATAGCGCCGAAGTTAAGTTCAAGCCCTGGGATAATTTCCGTAAGGAGTTGATAGCCTGCGGCGGAATTTTAAATTATCTTAAAAAGCACAAAGGGTTCGATGAGCTATAAAGTTACCTTAATTCCCGGCGATGGCATTGGCCCGGAAGTGACGGAGGCGGCATTAAGCTGCCTCGAAACTTTAGCCGTAGATATCCAATGGGAAAGGAAGGAGGCCGGAGAAAGCGCCTTAAATAAATACGGCCAGCTGCTTCCCGACGACACTTTAGCTTCCATTAAAAAAAATAAAGTAGCCCTTAAAGGGCCGATTACCACCCCGGTGGGCAAGGGTTTTCGTTCGGTAAATGTGGCTATCCGCCAGCATTTCGACCTTTACGTCTGCCTACGGCCCATCAAATCCTTTCAAAATCCGCAAGCTATCCACAAGGATATCGATATAGTTATCCTGCGGGAAAACACCGAAGATTTATACGCCGGAATTGAATTTTCCGCCCAGAGCCCGGAAGCAGCGAAAGTGATCAAGAATATAAACTCATTGTCAGAGAGGAAGCTTCGTCCGGACACCGCAATTTCCATAAAACCGATATCTGATTTTGGCTCAAGAAGGATTGCCGAATTTGCTTTTAATTATGCGCTGAAACATAAGCGGAAAAAGATAACCTGCATACATAAGGCTAACATAATGAAATATACCGACGGTTTATTCTTGAGCACGTTTTATGATGTAGCTAAAAAGTTTTCCGGAAAAATTGATTATAATGACGTAATAGTTGATAATTTTGCTATGCAGTTAATCCGTGCCCCACAGAATTTTGACATCGTAGTCCTGCCTAACCTTTACGGAGATATAATGTCGGATTTGGGAGCAGGTTTAATCGGAGGGCTGGGTTTGGCTGCAGGAGCAAATATCGGCCAAAATTTCGCAGTTTTTGAGCCGACTCACGGAAGCGCGCCGAAATATGCCGGCAAAAATAAAGTTAATCCGATGGCCACGATTTTATCTGCGGCTTTGATGCTTGACTTTTTAGGCGAAACCAAAAAAGCAGAAATTTTAACCACAGCAGTTTCTGACGTAGTGAAAGAAGCCAAAGACGTTACCTATGATTTAAAACCCAGGCGCGATGACCCGACTGCCGTAGGCACGAAAGAAGCGGCCTTAGCGGTTTCCCGCAGAATTAAAGAGTTGATATGTTGAATAAAATTTCTATAATCGGAGCTGGCGGCGTAGGTTCAAGCCTAGGGATAATGTTACTTAACCGCTTGGAGTTCAATGATTTAGCATTGATAGACATTGACGCTGATTTAGCCAGCGGCATGGCTTTGGATTTAGAAGATTGCCGGGCAGTTTTTAACTTTAAAACTAAAATTTCCGGAGGAGGAGATTACAATCAGATTGTAAATTCCGATTTGGTGGTTATTACTGCGGGAATGGCGCGCCAAAAAGGGATGAGCCGTTTGGATCTTTTGAAAATCAACTCTGGCATTGTCAGGGATATAGCGGCTAAGGTTAAAAAAAATTCACCGCAAGCCATAATCATCGTGGTTACCAACCCTCTTGACCTTATTACTTATTTAGTGGCAAAGGAGTTTGGTTTTGACCGCTATAAAGTTATCGGGATGGGGTCTTCTTTGGATACTAACCGCCTGTTCAATGTCCTTTATAATCTCACCGGCGTTTCTGTGTCTTCCATGGATGGCTTTGTTTATGGAGCGCACAGCAACGATATGATTGTGGAACCGAAACGGGTAAACTTGGCCACTAAAGAGCTTGAGTCGGTATTAGACGAAAACAACCTCAAAGCTGTGGAAGAACGAGTTAAACAACGCGGGGCTGAGATCGTGAGCTTCCTGAAAAAAGGCAGTGCCCGTTTTGGCCCTGCTGCTGCCTGTTTAGAATTGATAGAAGCGATAGCTTACGATAAAAATGAACTTTTACCGGTTTCGGTTTTAGTCAATGGCGAATACGGCCTGAAGGATATATGCCTAGGCCTTCCTTGCCTGATTAACCGCCAGGGAATCGCTAAAATCGTCGAAGTCGATTTAACCCGGAAAGAGCGCTTAGCTTTAGAGAAGTCGGAAAAACTTTTTAAAGAATGCATGACCTAGCAATTATCGGAGCCGGACCAGCCGGTATAGCTGCAGCCAAGGCCGCTAAAATTGCGGGTTTACGCACCATACTTTTTGAGCGAAATATCGATAGCTTTGGCGGCACCTGCCTTAATCACGGTTGTATTCCTGCTAAATTTCTTCTGCATCACGCTAATTGCGGCCAATCATGGAGCCAGCTTTGCCTCAAATTACGGGCAATTATCGAAAAGATAAAATTACCGCTTCTGGATACGTTGAAAAAAGATGGTTTGGACATTGTTTTTGGCCAGGCTTCTTTTTTAGATAAAAGCACTATCGTCTGCAAAGGGGAAAAATATTCCGCTAAAAATATAATCCTTGCCTGCGGTTCGCGCCCTAAAGATCTCTTTAAGTCAAAAAAAATTATTTTAGCCGAAGAGATTTTTAAAGAAGCGGATTTAGCCGACAAGATTTTGATTGTCGGCGGAGGATATATCGGTATTGAATTAGCGTCGCTTATTAATAGTTTGGGCAAAAGTGCACATCTCATAGAGAAAGAAAAAGAAATCCTCTTGGGCTTTGACGCGCAGCTTTCCAGCCGCCTATGCGCTATTTTAGAAAAACGCGGGATAGTTATCGAGACCGGCATCGATGCCACTAAATTTGATTTCAATAAATTTGATTCGGTGATTGCGGCTACCGGCAGAGCAGCTAATCTGGATGGCTTAAACATAGAAAAGGCATCTATTCGTACCGATGAACGCGGCTGGATTAAGACCGACGACTATTTGAGGAGTTCAGAAAGCCATATTTACGCTTGTGGAGACATTACCGGCAAAAAACTTCTGGCTTATACTGCTGAATACCAGGGCCGCCTCTGCGTGGAAAATATAACTGGCAAAAATGTCAGGGAAGATTATCAGGGGCTTGGCGAGTGTGTATTTTCCAAACCTCAACTAGCCCGCGCAGGCCTGCTAGAGGAAGAAGCCAGGGCAAAAGGAATTAATTTCAAGGTAGTTAAATCGAATTTCTTACGCTTCTCATCCAGCTATGCTTACGGCGACACTGACGGATTTATCAAAGTCTTATTTGACGGACAGGAAAGAATAATCGGCGCCGGCATAATTTCTGAAAATGCCGCTGAATTAATCAATATCTTTTCCCTTTGTATAAAAAATAACTTGAAGTTAGAAGATGTAAGAAAGTGCCTTTTTATCCACCCTACTCTTTCAGAAATTATCCCGCTCGTTTTACAAT